>CAMNHM010000054.1 GCA_946539475.1 uncultured Prevotellaceae bacterium
CTTGACCTTCAGAACCGGAATCTGACGCTCTATTCAGCTAAGCTACGGGTCCTTCTTCGTCAGCTTGTTCAGCTAAGCGGGTGCAAAGGTAGACAAAAAAAATGATTCCCGCAAGTTTTTTCGCAGATATTTTTCTTTATTGAAGAATTATTTGTAATTTTGCATCCCGAAAGAAACGTTTATAGAGACTTCACAGAGATGAAAGCACTTCATTATGCGCTGTCAGCCATACTGCTAGCCCTCGTGGGCTGCACCGGCAGCAAGACAGCACAGCCTGCTGAGGAGACAGAGGTCGAGGAAGAGCCCCTGCCGGAGCGGTTTGAGAGCGACGACCTGCCAAAGGCTGCCGACGAGGTGTTCGACGACTTCGTCTACTACTTCGCCAGCAACGAGCATCTGCAGCGCCGCCGCATCAGTTTTCCCCTACCCCTGGAGACCAGGAGGGGGAAGAGCGTGGTGGACGAGGAGCAGTGGCGCATGGACTCCCTCTTCATGAAGGCTGGTGCCTACACGCTGGTCCTGGACAAGGCTGAGCAGCGCTACCAGCTGAACGACAGCACGACAGAGACTGTCACCGTCGAGAACATCTTCTTCGCGGAGGACTCCGTCGAGCAGTACGTCTTCCGTCGCAACGAAGGGCGCTGGATGCTGGCTGCCATCCGCCAGCAACGGCTCGCCGACAACCACGACGCCCAGTTCCTGACCTTCTACCATGCCTTTGCCAGTGACTCCGCCTTCCAGCAGAACAGCCTGAACCGGCAGATAGAGTTCTCGGGGCCCGACCCTGAGGACGACTTTGCCCGCCTGGAGGGCTTCATCACCCCCGACTCGTGGCAGGCATTCGCGCCGGAGCTGCCTAAGGACTCATTATATAATATTGTATACAGGCTTCAGGACCAGCACTCACGCGAAAAGACCATCTTCGTCTGCGGCATTGCCAGCGGCATGGAGACGGAACTGACCTTTCGCCAGAAGAATGGCAAGTGGAAGCTGACGAGGATGACACAATAAGCGAGAAGACATTGAAAGACGAACATAACTACAGCCTGCTGCGGCACAACACTTTCGGCATCGACGCCCGATGCCAACGCTATATCGAGTTTGCCTCGACCGACGAGGCCATCCATACGGTGAACATCATCCATGAAAGCCATACGCCTTACCTGATCATCGGGGCCGGCAGCAATCTGCTGCTGACGTCGGACTACGAAGGGCTCGTGGTGCGTTCGGCCATCAGGGGTATCAGCCTGACGGAGACGGACGACGGCCAGGCACGCCTGACATGCGGCAGCGGCGAGCGATGGGACGACGTGGTGGCCTGGACGGTCGGCATGGGCTACTCCGACCTGGTGAACCTCTCGCTCATCCCTGGCGACGTGGGAGCATCGGCAGTACAGAACATCGGTGCCTACGGTGCGGAGGTCTGTCAGTCGATCGACGAGATCATGGCCGTCGAGATTCCTACAGGCAGGAGGGTGACCATCGACAAGCGCGACTGTGCCTACGGCTATCGCGACAGCCGTTTCAAAGGTGAATGGAAGAACCGCTTCCTCATCACCCACGTGACCTACCGCCTCAGCCGCGACACTCGGCTGAACCTCGAGTACGGCAACATCAGGCAGGAGCTGCAACGCAGGGGCATCGAACGCCCTACCCCACTACAGCTTCGCGACACGATCATCGACATACGGCGCTCAAAGCTGCCCGACCCGGAAGTGACGGGCAATGCCGGAAGCTTCTTCAAGAACCCCATCGTCGCACGTGCTAAGTATGAGCAGCTGGCGGCACGCTGGCCACAGATGCCCCACTACACCGTCGACGACGAGCATGAGAAGATTCCCGCCGGATGGATGATTGAGCAATGCGGATGGAAAGGCCGGCGGATGGGCCGTGCTGCCGTTCACGAGCGCCAGGCACTGGTATTGGTGAACAGCGGCGGCGCCAGCGGACAGGAGATCGTGGCGCTCTGCCAGGCTGTCTGCAAGGATGTGCTGGAACGCTTCGGCATCGAATTGCAGCCTGAGGTGAACATGGTAGGTGCCGGGTGTTAGATAGCTTTTATTTGACGTATGAAGATTACATTTCTAGGAACAGGAACGTCGTGCGGGGTGCCCGTCATTGGCTGCAAGTGCAAGGTGTGCCAGAGCAGCGACCCTAAGGACAAGCGGCTGCGCTGCAGCATACTCGTCGAGACGGAGACGACGCGGCTCCTTGTCGACTGCGGTCCCGACTTCCGCCAGCAGATACTGCCTCAGCCTTTCCGCCGCATCGACGGAATACTCGTGACACACTCCCACTACGACCATGTGGGGGGAATGGACGACATACGCCCCTACTGCCAGTTTGGCGAGATCAACGTCTATGCCGACCCTATCGCCCGCAGAGGCATGCTCGAGATGCTGCCCTACTGTTTTGCCGAGCATCGCTACCCTGGAGTGCCTGCCATCGGGCTGCACGAGATACATGCCGGCCAGCCGCTACACCTGGGCGACATCGACGTACTGCCCATTGAGGTGATGCACGGAAAGCTGCCCATCCTAGGCTACCGCTTCGGCCGATTCGCCTATATCACCGACATGAAAACCATCAGCCCTGACCAGCAGCAGCTGCTGGAGGGCGTGGAGGTGCTAGTGGTCAACGCCTTGCGCTTCGACCGTCCTCACCACAGCCATCAGTTGGTCGACGATGCCATCAGCTTCGCCCGCGAGGTAGGCGCCCGACGTACGTTGCTCACCCACATGTGCCACGACGTAGGCCTTCACCAGGATGTGAACGCCCACCTGCTGCCCAAAGGCTTCGAGCTGGCCTACGACGGCCTGGTCGTGACTGTCTAGCAAGCTTTTTTTCGAGGTACGTTTTTTCGAGGTACCTCGAAAATGCGCCTCGCTCCGTTAAAACTCCGTGAACGATAGCGGCATGAGATGGGTGATGCCATCCATGACGAAGACACGACGCTGCCCGTAAAGGAGGATACGCAGCGGACGACGATAGCGCTTCTCTGTCTCGATCATTACCTGGCGGCACGTTCCACAGGGCGAGACAGGCTCTTCGGTCAGCTCTCCCATCGTGTCGCGAGCAGCAATAGCAATCATTACCGGTGCAACGTCAGGATACTGCGCTCCGGCAGCAAAGAGTGCCGACCGCTCAGCACAGAGTCCGGCTGGGAAGGCAGCATTCTCCTGATTGCATCCCGGCAGCACCGCGCCATTCTCGAGCAGCAGTGCCGCCCCCACGTGAAAGTGGGAGTAAGGAGCATAAGAACGGCTAGTAGCATCAATGGCCTTGAGGACGAGCTCTTGCTCGTCGGCCGTCAGCTCTTCCATCTCACACATGTGGATGGTGGGGTGAATCTCCAGTTCTTTCATAGCTTTGGTTTTAAGTATTTTCCCGTTATGCTTTGCGGACACCGGGCCACCTCCTCGGGTGTTCCGGTGCAGACCAGATTGCCACCTTTGTCGCCTCCGTCTGGTCCGAGGTCGATCACATGGTCGGCATGACAGATGACGTCGAGGTTGTGCTCGATGATGAGGATGGTGTGCCCCCGTTCTATAAGGGCATTCATCGACTTCAGGAGCAGGCGTATGTCGTGGTAGTGAAGACCCGTCGTCGGCTCATCGAAGATAAACATCGTAGGCTCCTGACGCCCTGCGCCAGCCCCTCCTACCCGCTGTTTCTCCTGTCCGATGAAATAGGCCAATTTTACGCGTTGGTTCTCGCCGCCGGAGAGTGTCGACGAGCTTTGTCCGAGCTTGATGTATCCCAGTCCCACATCCTCTAACGGCTTCAGTCGGCTGACGATCGTTGCGCAGAGGGTGTCCGACGGGCTCTTCTTGCCGTCCTTCTCCTTCCCGTCGCCGCTGAAGAACTGAATGGCCTCGGAGATGCTCATGTTAAGCACGTCGTCGATGTTCTTTCCTTCATAGCGCACGTCAAGGATATCGTGCTTGAAGCGGTGCCCGTGGCATGCCTCGCACTCCAGCACGAGGTCGGCCATGAACTGCATCTCGACCGTGATCGTGCCAGCACCCTTGCACTCGTCGCAACGTCCCCCGTCAGCATTGAACGAGAAGTACTGCGACGTGAATCCCATCTGCTGGGCCAGCGGCTGCTCAGCGAAGAGGTCGCGGATGGCATCGTAGGCCTTGACGTAGGTGGCAGGATTTGAGCGCGTCGACTTGCCGATAGGGTTCTGGTCGACGAACTCTACGCGGCTGATGGCATCGATATCGCCCTCAAGGCCCCCAAACTCGCCAGGCGCGTCGCAGACATCGCCCAGGCGGCGCTTCAGTGCCGGATAGAGGATTCCCTTGATCAGGCTCGACTTGCCCGACCCGCTGACACCCGTAACGACCGTCATCACATTAAGTGGTATCTCGACGTCCAGGCCGCGCAGGTTGTTCATACGGGCGGCCTTGATGTCGATATGCCTGTTCCAGGGCCGCCTGCTCGTGGGGATGGGCAGCGTGTCAAGACCTGCCAGGAAGCGCAGTGTATGGCTGCGCGGATACTGCTCGAGCAGTTCGGACGACGGTGCCCCCTCGTGAATGGCAGGACCGCTATAGACGATCTCGCCACCCAACCGGCCGGCATCGGGGCCTACGTCGACCAGATAGTCGGCAGCACGCATGATTTCCTCGTCGTGCTCTACGACGACCACCGTATTGCCCAACGCCTGCAGCTCCTTGAGCACCTTGATCAGCCGGGCCGTATCGCGTGAGTGAAGGCCGATGCTTGGCTCGTCGAGGATATAGAGCGACCCCACCAGGCTGCTGCCCAGCGAAGTGCAGAGGTTGATGCGCTGGCTCTCGCCGCCGGAGAGCGAGTTCGACAAGCGGTTGAGCGTCAGATAGCCCAGCCCAACGTCGAGCAGGAACTGCAAGCGGCTGGTGATCTCCGTCAACAGGCGCCGCCCCACCGACGCGTCATGGTCGGAGAGCTGCAGGTGGTCGAACCAGTCCTTCAGCCGCACCACCGGCATCTGTACGAGGTCGGTGATGCTGCGTCCGCCAATCTTCACGTAGTCAGCTTCGGGCTTCAGGCGCGTGCCGTGACACTTCGGGCAGGTGGTCTTTCCGCGATAGCGGCTGAGCATCACGCGATACTGTATCTTATACTGGTTCTCCTTGACCATCTGGAAGAAGGAGTCGATGCAAGGCTTCTCGCCCAGCGGCAGATGACGGTCGCTGGGCAGTCCGTGCCAGAGCCAGTCGCGCTGACGCTGCGTGAGGCTGTAGTAAGGCTCGAAAATGGGGAAGTCATCGTTTGCGGCATGCTGTATGAACCATTTCTGCCATTCGCTCATCTTCTCGCCATGCCAGGGCACTACGCACCCGTCATAGACCGACAGCGACGTGTTGGGAATGACGAGGTGCTCGTCGATGCCGATGATCTTGCCAAAGCCCTGACACTCAGGACAGGCGCCGACGGGTGAGTTGAACGAGAAGGTCTGGTCGGTAGGCTCCTCGAAGCTGATACCGTCGGCCTCAAAGCGGGTGGAGAAATCGTAGGTCAGCCCTGAGGGCATCACCATCAGCCGCAGCTGTCCCTGTCCCTCGTAGAAGGCTGTCTCGGCAGAGTCCACGAGGCGGGCGATCGTCTCCTTGTCGTCGGCGGCTGAGAGGCGGTCGATGACCAGGAAAAGCTCGGTCTCCGAGGAGGCAGACTTGTTGGCGGAGAGCGCCTCAAGATAGTCCTCGATGCGGATGATTTCGCTGCCATCATGGGCAGAGGCTACGGCAGCGCCCTCGGAGTTGGAAGAGGGTGCTTGTGCCGGTATCATGATCCTGCTGTAGCCCTGCAGGATGCTCGCCTTGAGCTGCATCTCCACCGTGCGCCCTTCCGGCACCACAAGGGGAGCCATCAGCACGAACTTCGTGCCGCGGGAGAACTCAAGCATCTTCTGCACGACATCCTCCGTGGAGTGCTTCTTCACCTCCTCGCCGGAGACAGGCGAGAACGTGTGGCCAATGCGGGCAAAGAGCAGACGCATGTACTCGTAGATCTCGGTCGACGTGCCGACGGTGCTTCGCGGATTGCGGGCTATCACCTTCTGCTCGATGGCTATGGCAGGCGGAATGCCGCGAATAAAGTCGCACTCGGGCTTGTTCATGCGGCCAAGGAACTGGCGGGCATAGCTCGAGAGGCTCTCTACATAGCGGCGCTGCCCCTCGGCATAGAGCGTGTCGAAGGCCAGCGACGACTTACCGGAGCCAGAGACGCCGGTAATAGCGATAAACTGTCCCTGGGGCAGGCACACGTCAACGCTCTTCAGATTGTTGACGCGTGCACCCTTAATTTCGATATAATCAGCCATTTAAATACGTTTCAGCACAAGCAGCAGATGATCCCATACCATCTGTACCGTGGGGATAAGCAGACGCTCGTCGGGAGTGTGCACATCGCGCAGGGTAGGTCCGAAGCTCACCATGTCGAGATTGGGGTAGCGCTCGGAGAACAGTCCGCACTCCAGGCCGGCATGGATGCCGCGCACGACGGGCTCCTTGCCAAAGAGCTCCTTATAGCAGCTGACGACGGTGTCGCGAAGCTTGCTCTGAGCACGCATCTTCCATGCGGGATAGCCGTCGCTCGACCATGCCTCGGCTCCTGCCAGCTGGAACGTTGCTACGATGGTGGCACACATATTGTCGAGGTTCGACATGACGTTCGAGCGCTGCGACGAGAGGATGTTGATCTCGGTCTCGGAAGAGTGGATGGCAGCGATGTTCGACGAGGTCTCCACCATGCCGTTCAAGGCAGGATCCTGGCAGATGGCATAGACGCCGTTATCGATGGCCTGCAGCGCCCACACAAAGTTGCGGGCAACAGCGGGAGCGATGACAGGTTCGGCATCGCAGCTCTCCATCGACCATACCATCTGGGTGTCGGTCACGTGGAACTCGTCCTCCACCTGTGCAGCGAAGACATTCCAGTCGGCCTTGACGCTCTCCTTCACAGCATCCGGCACGGCGATCACGAACTGGCCATCGCGAGGGATGGCATTGTGAAGCTTGCCAGAGTGGAACTGTGCCAGCCGCACACCCTCATAGCGGTTCATCGTCTGGAAGAGGAAGCGTCCGAGCAGCTTGATGGCATTGGCACGCTTCTTATTGATGTCGTCGCCGGAGTGCCCACCCGTAAGTCCCTTCAGCTGGGCTGTCAGGAAGAACGAGCCGGCAGGAGCCTCCTCGCGCTGGAACGTGAACTTCGCCGTCGTGTTGCGACCGCCGGCACACGAGACAAATATCTCGCCCTCATCTTCGGAGTCGAGATTGATCAGGTAGTCGCCAGTCATGAAGCCAGCCTTCATACCTTCGGCACCGCTGAGCCCCGTCTCCTCGTCGCGGGTGAAGACACACTCCAACGGCCCGTGCTCGATGTCGTCGGCATCAAGGATAGCCAGCTCGATGGCACAGCCGATACCGTCGTCGGCTCCCAGCGTAGTACCCTTGGCACGCAGCCACTCGCCGTCGACATAGGTCTGGATGGCATCGTGGTCGAAATCGAAGTCCACATCGACCAGCTTGTCGCACACCATGTCCATGTGGCTCTGCAGAATAACGGTCTTATGATCCTCATAGCCCTTCGTGGCTCCCTTGCGGATGATGACGTTGCCCGTCTCGTCGACATGTGTGTCCAGGCCACGGCTCTTTCCCCATTCCGTGAGGTACTCAATCATCTTCTCCTCGCGCTTCGAAGGACGAGGAATACTGTTAATCTTTGCAAACTGTTCAAAGACTGATGCAGGTTTTAACTCGTTTTTATTCATTTTTAATGCTTATTAGTGGGTGATTCGAATTTTATTGCTTAACTTTGCACCCGAAAACGGGTCGAAATTCGGCTGCGCTCGACATAGGGGCTTGCCCCTCTGTTCCCGCTTGCACGAGTTTTGCACCCGCAAAAGTAATAAAAATGATTGGAAAAATCATCATCGTCACGTTAATAATTGCTATCGCGGTAGCATTTTTATGTGTGAAAGTGTTTTTTAAGAGGAATGGAAGCTTCTCGTCGCAGCATATCCACGACTCTGAGGCCATGCGCGTGCGTGGCATCCACTGCGTTCTGGACCAGGACCGGGAGATGCGCCAGCGCAGCAGGCTCGCCGTCAGCGAAAAGTCAAAACAAACAAAATAACCATTTAAGATGAAAAAGAACATTATCAAGACACTCATGCTTCTGGCCGTCGCCATGACGATGGCCTCGTGCAACAACCAACCCTCGAAAATGGATGGCGAGGCCTCCGGCGAGGAGCAGGCTCAGTCTATGCGCATTGCCTACATCGAGCTTGACTCACTGACCGAGCACTACCAGTATGCCATCGTGATGAAGGACTCGCTGGAGAAGATGAGTGCCAACGCCAACACAGTGCTAAGCAACAAGGAGAAGGAGCTGCAGCGCTCGGAGAACAGCATCCGCACACGCCTGCAGAACAACGGCTTCACCAGTGAGCAGCAGTACAACACGGCTGTCGGCGCCCTCGAGCAGGAGCGCAACAACGCCGTCGCCCTTGCCAACCGCCTCAACTCGGAGCTGGCACAGAAGCAGGCCGACTTCCTGAAGACGCTGCAGGACAGTCTCGACAACTTCCTCACCGAATACAACAAAGACAAGAAATACGACCTGATACTGAATAAGGCCACCGTACTGTTCAGCGACCAGAAGTTCGACATCACACAGGACGTCATCAACGGCCTCAACAACCGCTACAAGAAGTAACCTCCCCCACACGCTGCGATCCCCATGGTCCTCATCATTGTCGTCATGCTCCTTTTCAGCTACCTGCTGATTGCCACTGGCCACCTCACCGGGGTCAACAAGGCGGCTATTGCCACCTTCCTGGGCACCATCAGCTGGGTGGTCTTTGTCATCTGGAGCAAAGACTTCAGCCAGGAGGTATTCCTCGGATATGTAGGGCGCGCTGCCGCCATCGTCATGTTCCTGCTGGCGACGATGTCGATCATTGAGATCCTGAACAACAACGGCTGTTTCGACTTCATCAGCGAGTGGATCAGGACGCGCAACTCCAAACGCCTCCTCTGGACCATCTCGCTGGCCACGTTCGTACTGTCGGCCACGCTCGACAACCTTGCTACGACGATGCTGATGCTCGTCATCATGCACAGCATCGTGAAGAGCCGCTCGCAGCGTATGCTCATCGGCTCGGCCATCGTACTGGCAGCATGTTGCGGAGGATGCTTCACCGTCATCGGCGACTGTACGGGGCTTCTGCTCTGGGGCGACGAGGTGGTGACGGCCACCCAGTTCTCAGCCCATCTGGCACTGCCGGCGCTGGTGGCGTGGGTCGTTCCCACCATATTTATAAATAGGGAGCTGCCCAGCCGTCTCGACATTGAGTGGACGGTGGCACCCTATCGTGGCGACGACACCCGGCTGAACCGCTGGCAGCGCCTGCTGATGCTCATCGTGGGAATCGGCGGACTGTGGTTCGTGCCGACGTTCCTCAGCCTCACCCGCCTTTCGCCCTTCCTCGGAGCCCTCTGCGTTCTGGCAATCCTCTGGGTGGTCAACGAGGCCTTCAACCGCAAGCTGATGAATGCCGACCAGATGTCGCAGCGGCGCTTCCCTCGCGTGCTGCAGTACGGAGCCATCCAGCAGATGCTCTTCGTAATGGGCATCATGCTCGGCTTCGGAGCCGCCACCGAGACTGGCGTCCTCAGCGCCATTGCCCGTTGGATGGAAGCCAATGTGGGCAGTATCTGGATCATTGGCGTCGTCTCGGGATTCCTCTCCGGACTGGTCGACATGTTCACCATTGCCGTCAGCGACATCTCCATCGCCGAGTCACTCCACGGAGTGTCCACCACGACAGGACCATTTGCCCAGAACGGCGCTTTCTGGCTCGTCACAGCCTATACCACCGCCGTAGGCGGCTGCCTGCTGTCGGTAGGCAGTGCCAGCGGCATAGCCCTGATGCAGATGGAGCACATACGTCTTGGCTGGTATCTGAAGCGCATCGCCCCAAAGGTGCTCGTCGGCTGGCTGCTCGGAATGGCCGTACTCTATGCTGAGACCCTTTTCTTCTAAACAACAACTAAAACAATCATGACTATGACCAAAATCAAGACCATCGGAGTACTCACCTCTGGCGGTGACGCTCCTGGCATGAATGCTGCCATACGTGCCGTGACACGAGCAGGCATCTATAACGGTTTCAATATCAAAGGCATCTATCGTGGCTACGACGGCCTGATCAAGGGTGAAGTGCGGCAGTTCACCACCGAAAACGTCTCGGGCATCATCACCCGCGGCGGCACCATCCTGAAGACGGCACGCTCGAAAGAGTTCATGACGATGGAAGGCATGCAAAAGGCTTACGAGACCTGCCAGCGCGAGGAGATCGACGCCCTCGTCGTCATCGGAGGCAACGGCTCACTGGCTGGTGCGAGAAGCTTCGGAATGGAGTTCGACTTCCCCGTCATCGGACTGCCGGGCACCATCGACAACGACCTCTATGGCACCGACTCCACCATCGGCTACGACACGACGATGAACACCATCATGGAGTGCGTCGACCGTATCCGTGACACGGCGAACTCCCACGAGCGCATCTTCTTCGTCGAGGTGATGGGCCGCGATGCCGGCTTCCTGGCTCAGAACTCGGCCATCGCCTGCGGAGCCGAAGCTGCCATTATCCCTGAGGAGATGACCGACGAGGACCAGCTGGCCCAGTTCATGGGGCGCGGCATCCGCAAGTCGAAGAAGTCGTGCATCGTCATCGTCTCTGAGAGCCCGAAGTGCGGTGCCCTCTACTATGCCGACCGTGTGAAGAAGGAGTTCCCCGAGTTCGACGTCCGCGTATCGATCCTGGGACACCTGCAGCGTGGCGGCTCACCCTCTGCCCACGACCGCATCCTGGCCTCGCGCACCGGAGTGGGAGCCATCGAGGCCATCCGCCAGGGACAGCGCAACATCATGGTTGGCGTTCGCAACAACGAGATTGTCTACGTTCCTTTCTCGGAATGTATCCGCACCGACAAGCCCTTCGACAAGAAGCTCATCAAGGTGCTCGATGAGCTGAGCATCTAGCTCCAGCTTCCTTACGACCTACACGACAAGGGCTCTACCTCACAAGACAGGCAGAGCCCTTGTAGCATTCTCTCTGTTGCTCAAAGGAGACGTTGTGCTACTCGATGGTGAGGCGTTGGTTCTTGGGATACTTCACCTTGTACTGGAGCGTGAGCTCGCGCTGCTCGCCAGGCTGCAACTGCAGAGGCCACCTGACCGTTCCTGTCTTGTCGTCGCGCTGCCCCCCGCTGAGTTCCTCGACGGTGACGTCGATGCTGCTGTTGCGTGAGATGGGTGTCTGGTCGTAGACGGTCAGCGAGACTGGCTCCTGGCGCGTGTTACGTGCCGTGATGCGCCATGTGACGGTCTGCTCCTGATTGCTGCCGAGGAAACGACGCGTGGAGCTCTCGTTCACCTTCGTACGCTGCAGGCGAATGCCCTGGTCGCGCCCCAGCGAGAAGTGGAGCGTGTCGGATGCCACAAAGGGATCGATGATGATCTTGCCCACGAACGAATTGTCGAAATAGACATTTGCCTCGCCCTCCATGAGGTTCAGGCGCTGCCAGTCGGTAGCGTCAGCCACGAGGAAAGCCTCGCGGTCCACCTTCGGGATGCCGCGATACTCGTAGGCTGCCGGCAGTTCATGACGGGCTATCTCAGTAGTCGTGGTCTTGCCGCCATCAGGTATGGTGAGCGGCTGGCGTATCTCAAACTCATAGCCGAACTGAGCCTCTTGCTGGGCTACCTCTATGACGTCGATCTCAGGCATGGCCCTGGCCTCCTCCACCCGCTCCAGTCCGGCAACCCTTCCCTGGAGGGCTTCCTCAACAGAGTTGACTCTCCTGGCCAGCTTGGGCTTGCCAGCGCCATACCCCACGACGGCGACCTCCTGGAGTTTTGTCTGATCTGGTGCGAGGCGGATGTTCATCGTTGAACCCCGGCTGACTGTGCGCGTCTGACTTTCATAGCCGACAAACGAGAATGTCAGTTGTCGGGAGCCTTGTGGCATGGTGATGGAATAGTGTCCGTTGACATCAGTGACGGTGGCAAGATGAGTGCCCTTCACCGAAACGGTAGCGCCGATGAGGGGGCTGCCGTCGGACTGATCGAGCACAGTGCCGCTGACGCCATTGCCATCATTGTCAAGGTCGTAGCGAGGAGGAGCCAGTCCGAAGTCGAGCCAGTAGGTGCGCAGCGTTGGCGCAACATTCGACCTGTTGGGATTGGCCGACGAGAGAATGACGGGCACGTTCTTCCACTCCTCGCGCGTGTTCTGATAGATGTTGGCCTTGTAGGAGAGCTGCAGGGGCTGCTTGGTGCTGTTCGACCGGATGTCATAGGAAGGATACCAACCTGCATTGTTGACATAATAGACGAGGCTGAAATCGGCTCGTCCTGCCTGCGAGGCGTTGACCTTGACCTGCACCTCAGTCACGTTGCGCATCTTCAGCTTGCCTATAGAGTCGAGCTGATGCTCAGCTTTTTCGAGTTCCTTGTCGAGCTCAATCATGCGCTCATCCAGTTCCTGACTGCGCTTCTTGAGTGCCAGGATTTCCTGTGCATAGTAATTGTTGAGCTCCTTGATGTTGGCAAGGGGTGTGGCTACCGTTCGCCCGGCAATGGAGCTGTTGGTCTTCACCAGCTCACGCTGTGCTGTCAGCACCTCCTGTTCGTCCTTGACCTGCTTGATACGGCGGTTGACGGCAGCTACTGCTTCCTCAGCACTACGCAGACGCTGTACCAGCTGGGCAGAGTCGGGATGAGCCGTGGAATGAGACACGCCAAGAACGGTGAAATGTCCCTTGCCTCGTACCTGCATGCTCTTCGTGTCGATATACGGCGAGAGACCTGTAAACGTGACAATCTGCTCGCCAACGGTCAGCTGCACGCTCTTAGAACGTTCCACCTGTGCACCATTGGTGAAGATGGTGACACGGTCGATGGGGGCAGTGTATTTCTCTGCGAATATGGCCACACATGTGCAAAGCAGACCTGTGGCAACAAGGATGACTCTTCTCATAACATTATTATATTAGGGGGTAAGTGATTTCAGCTCACTGATGGTCTTTTCCGGGTCGCTGGCCTTGAAGACGTAGCTGCCGCTGACCAGCACGTCGACACCGGCTGCGACGAGTCGGGGTGCCGTCTCTGCCTGCACGCCGCCGTCGACCTCGATGAGGGCCTGGCTGCCACTCTCCGTGATAAGCCGGCGCAGACGCTGCACCTTCTTAATGGTGTTCTCGATGAACTTCTGCCCTCCGAACCCCGGATTCACGCTCATGAGCAGCACCATGTCGACATCGCCGATGACATCCTCGAGGCTGCTGACGGGAGTCGACGGATTGAGCGTGACGGCAGCCTTCATGCCGGCATCGTGGATTTCCTGAATCGTGCGATGCAGGTGTACGGTAGCCTCCTGGTGAACGTTCATCATCATGGCGCCGAGCTTTGCCGTCTGCTTGATATAGCGCTCAGGGCGCTCGATCATGAAGTGCACGTCGAGGGGCTTCTGGCATACCTTCGCCACAGCCTCCAGCACGGGGAAGCCGAACGAGATATTGGGCACGAACGTGCCGTCCATCACGTCGAGATGCAACCAATCGGCCTGGCTGCGGTTAATCATTTGAATCTCGCGGTCGAGATGCAGGAAATCGGCCGCGAGCAATGAGGGAGATACAATTGTTGCCATTGTTTTGCTGGGTTAGTTGAGGCAATAAGCCTGACCGTTCGTTACGCGATAGGTGTATGCAATTTGTTTGATCAACTTGATCACCTTGTCGCTGGGTGACATTTCTTCGTGGGTAGATATTTGCATAGGCATCTGGATTTTGGTCGTTACATTATATATAACGCCGATGCCTGTGCTTTATTATTCACACGGCAAAATATTTTTCTATACCGTTCATGCCGTTCATCAGCGAGGCAGCGTCCATGCGGCGCTTGCCTGCCAGCTGCAGGCTGTCGACCTGTAGCAGACGGTCGGCACAGCTGACGTAGAGCTGCTTGCCGTGGCGCACGATGCTGCCTGGCTGCGACGTCGCAGGAAGGTCGGTCTTCGTCGACTGATAGATCTTCAGGAGGCTCGTCGACCCGTCGGGTGCCTGAAGCATTGTCCATGCGCCTGGTGCCGGCGACAGCCCCCTGACGAAGTTATAGACCTCGACGGCAGTCTTCGTCCATGCTATGCGGCAGTTCTCCTTATTCAGCTTCGGGGCACTGTGCACCGACAGCGCATCGTCCTGAGGCATCGACTGCGGATGGCCATCTGCCTGCATGATATCGTCGAGCGTCTCCAGGCAGAGGCGTGCGCCCAGATGCATCAGCCCGTCGTAGACATACTCTGCATCGGCATCGTCGGGGATGTCGAAAGGCGTCTGTCGGATGATGCGCCCCGTGTCGATCTGCTGATCGAGGAAGAAGGTGGTGACGCCCGTGCGCTTCTCGCCGTTGATGACGGCCCACTGAATGGGTGCCGCGCCCCGATAGTCGGGCAAGAGGGCTGCATGGACGTTAAACGTGCCGTAGCGAGGCATCGCCCACACCACCTCGGGCAGCATACGGAAGGCGACGACTACCTGCAGGTTGGCATCGAAGGAGCGCAGCTGCTCAAGGAAGACGGGGTCCTTCATCTTCTCAGGCTGCAGCACCGGGATGCCCGCCTGCTGGGCGTACTGCTTGACGGGCGGGGCCTGGAGCACCGACCCGTGGCGCCCCACGGGCTTGTCGGGCTGGGTGACGACTGCCACGACGTTGAAACCTCCCTCCGTCAGGGCGCGCAGCGTCGCCACGGCGAAGTCGGGAGTACCCATGAAAATGATTCTCAAATCGTTCTTCTGCATCATTGTGTTTTCTATTTTGTCGCTGCAAAGGTATAAAAAAAAGAGGACTACACGGCACGTTGACGGGAGAATTAGCCCCCGACGATTGCATAAAATATGTTAAACGACAAAAATAATGACATGCAACCTCCCGCAAACTCCCAACTTTTGAGTATCTTTGCAGGAAAAAACAGAGAGATTAATCCCTATAACACGAATACTATGGCAAAAATGAAAGGCTTTATCGAAGTTGACACCGCCCGATGCAAGGGATGCGTGCTCTGCGTGGAAGCATGCAAGCAGGACGTGATAGCCCTCTCGGGACGAGTCAACGTGCACGGTTACCCGTATGTAGAAGCCGTCAGGCAAGAGCAGTGCATCGGATGCGCCTCATGCGGCATTGTCTGTCCTGACGGATGTATCACTGTTTATCGCAAACGATTGGAGGACTGACTATGGCAACAGAGAAAACGATCGGCAAGTCGCTTGCTACCGAAGGGACGCAAGAAGTTGTACTGATGAAAGGCAACGAGGCCATCGCCCACGCTGCCATCCGCTGTGGTGTCGACGGATATTTCGGCTATCCCATCACGCCGCAGAGTGAAGTGATCGAGACGCTGGCAGAGCTGAAGCCCTGGGAGACCACCGGCATGCAGGTGGTGCAGGCTGAGAGCGAAGTGGCAAGTATTTATATGGTGTATGGTGCTGCCGGAGCTGGCAAGCGAGCCATGACGTCGTCGTCGTCGCCTGGCGTGGCCCTGATGCAGGAGGGCATCACCTACCTGGCAGGTGCCGAGCTGCCGGCACTGATTGTCAACGTGCAGCGAGGAGGCCCCGGCCTGGGCACCATCCAGCCCTCGCAGGGCGACTATTTCCAGGCTACGCGCGGCGGTGGCAACGGCGACTATCAGACCATCGTGCTCGCCCCCGCCTCGGTGCAGGAGATGGCCGACTTTGTCGACCTGGCCTTCGAGCTGGCCTTCAAGTACCGCAATCCGGCAATGATTCTCAGCGACGGTGTCATCGGGCAGATGATGGAGAAGGTGGTGCTGCCTCCCTTCAAGCCTCGGCGTACTGACGAAGAGGTCATCGAGCAGTGCCCGTGGGCATCGACCGGCAAGACGAAGGACCGCCAGCGCAACGTCATCACCTCGCTCGAGCTGAAGCCCGAGATCATGGAGCAGCGCAACCTGCACCTGCAGCGCAAGTATCAGGAGATCCGCGAAAACGAGGTGCGCTACGAGATGCAGCATTGTGAAGATGCCGAGTATGTCTTCGTAGCCTTCGGGTCGGCAGCCCGTATTGCCGAGAAGTCGGTAGAGCTGGCTCGCGCCGAGGGCATCAAGGTGGGGCTCTTCCGTCCCATCACGCTGTGGCCCTTCCCCACGAAGGAGATCTCAGCATTGGCACAGGGCAAGAAGGGCGTGCTCGTCGTAGAGATCAATGCCGGACAGATGGTGCAGGATGTGCGTCTGGCCATCAACGGAGCCGTGCCTGTCGAGCAGTTCGGACGCCTGGGAGGCATCGTCCCCGATCCCGAGGAGATTGTGGAAGCATTGAAAACTAAAATAATGTAAGGCTATGGAAGAAAACAATATAAAAGCGGTGGAGAACCTGGTTTATAAGAAACCCTCTTTACTCAACGACAACAACATGCACTACTGCCCGGGATGCTCGCATGGCGTCGTACACAAGCTCATCGCTGAGGTCATCGAAGAGATGGGACTCGAAGAGAAAGCCGTCGGAGTCAGCCCGGTAGGCTGTGCCGTCTTCGCTTACAACTATATAGACATCGACTGGCAGGAAGCAGCCCACGGACGCGCACCCGCCATCGCCACAGGCATCAAGCGCTGCTGGCCCGACCGCCTCGTGTTCACCTATCAGGGCGACGGCGACCTGGCATGCATAGGCACCTGCGAGACCATCCACGCCCTGAACCGCGGTGAGAACATCGTCATCATCTTCGTCAACAATGCCATCTACGGCATGACAGGCGGAC
>CAMNHM010000055.1 GCA_946539475.1 uncultured Prevotellaceae bacterium
ACGTCAAAGGCAACACCAGGCGCAGGCTGATATTACGTCCCATATTCCTGACTGGCCCTCCCTCGGCATACTTCAGCCGACTGAGATGCGACACGTAAGCACGGTCGAAGAGATTCTGCACCGTCATAAACAGCGAGCAAAGGCGGCGGCCACGATAGAGGATGTCCGTGCCGGCCGACAGGCTGAACAGTGTGTAGGAGGGGGTAGCGGTCTCAGTCTGGTTGGCAGTATGCGCATGGCTCTGGCGAAGGAAGCACTCCATGCCCAGAGACACATAGGCATTGTTCAGCCATCGCTGCCCATCGCGGACGATATCATAGCGCAGATCGCTGGACCAACGGGGAGCAGGCGTAAACGGCAGGTAGCGGGCATCGGCAGCCTGATGCAGCTGCACGGCATTGACCATCGAGAAGGCGTTCTCGAAATGAAGGGGCTCCACAGGATGGATATCGACTACTGCCTCACCACCCCACAGCCGAGCATGCCCCGACTGGTATTGATAGCGATCGCTGCCATCACCCAGGCGCTGCAGGAAGATGAAATTGCTGATGTCGCTGGCGAAGAGCGACAGCTGTGCCGATACGATCTCCGAGCTGAAGTCGGCTCCCAGGTCGCATTGCCAACTGTACTCGGGGTCGAGACGGCTGTTGCCCAGCTCATAGCGGAACGTTCCCTCATGCTGGCCATTAGAGCCGAGCTCACTGAGGTTAGGAGCACGGAAGCCACGCGAAATATTCAGGCGCAGGTTGGTGCGGCTGCTCAGATTGTAGATCATGCCGATGCTGCCCGTACAGCCCGTAAAGTGACGGGTGAAGTCAAAGAAGCGCTCTTCGCCGTCGGCCTCAAGGGCATAGCTGTGCAGGCTGCGACGATCCCAGCGCAGACCACCGCTCAACGTGAAGTGCTCGCGCTCCAACGTTGCCGAGGCGAAGGCTCCGGCATCGAACAGCCGGTAGGAGGGGATGAGGTATTCCTCGCCGAGGTTCTCGGAGCGCTGCCACATGCCAGACAGTCCGGCAGCAAAACTCCACCCATCATCAGCCGACCAGAGGTAGTGGACGTCGTAGTTCACCGTGTGAAGACGGAAGTCCAAGCCCGGCGCATCGGAATCATGCTCATGTTCATGCCCGTCTTCATGCTCATGATCACCATGGCTATGGTCGTGGCCAAACTCCTGCCGACGATTCTGCTGGTAGCCGACCAGGGCTTTCAGCGTACCGTTGCCTAAGAGGAAAGAGTTGTCGAGGGCTGCCTTATAGTGATATATCTTCTGGAAAGCCCCCGACGGCTCCAGCGATCCATCGGCATGGCGCTCGCCCGTGACGAGCCCAGGCTTCAGGTGATAGGCCGAGAGCTTCAGGTGGGAGTATCCCCACGACTGGTTGGTGCCCAGCATGCCCGTCAGGGCACGCTCATGAAACTGCGACCCAGGCACACGGCCATCACGCTTGTTAGTATATTCGTCGGCATCTTTCTCACTCCATCGCCAATTCCACACCACACCGCTGCGATTGCCTGCGAAGTTGAGGGTGTAGTCATAGAGATGCTGGTTGGACTGGTATCCGGCAGCAACACCGGCTGCCATCTTCCCTTGAGGCATGACAGGATCCTCGTGCATCACCAGCACTCCGGCCATGGCATCACTGCCATACTGCAGCGAGGCAGGGCCTTTGAGAATCTCGACGGAGTGGACGGTCTGCGGGTCGATCTCGATGCCATGCTCGTCGCCCCACTGCTGACCCTCCTGACGGATGCCGTCGTTGACGACGACGATGCGGTTATAGCCCAGGCCACGGATAATGGGCTTGGAGATGCCGCTGCCCGTGGTGAGCTGACTGACGCCTGGCTGGTGGGCTACAGCGTCGATGATATTGGTGGCCGACGTCTCAAGTAGCTCACGGGGCGTCACCACACTGACGGGCGACGGCGAACGAGCGATGAGCGAGCTGCCCGTCAAGCCCGACACCACCACTTCGCTCAGCATGGCATTGTTCTCCTTCAGCTGGAAGTCGAGCACCTGCGACGTACGGAGGTCGATGGTCTGGATAATGGTCTGGTGGCCAACATAGCTGACCTGTACACTCGTTCGGATGGCGGGCAGGCGGGTGATCTGGTAGTATCCCTCGGCATCGCTCATCGTGCCCTCCTTCAGCAGGGGCAGATAGATGCTGGCTCCCACCACGGGTTCACCGCTAACAAAGTCGGTGATGCGCCCCCGCAACGTCGTCTCATTGGCTGAAGGGTCGGCTATCACTGCTGTACATATATACAGCAATGATAGAATAAAAAATAGTTTTTTCATCCTGAATCATTAAAAAAGTGAATAGCATAAGATTACATTCGCTTGTGATCAGAATGAATAGGGAGGGGCGCGCGAAGAATGGTTGTCGACGGTCACCAGAGGGCAGAAGGCTGTCCGCCGTCCGATGATGGCCTTGTGGATACTGGTGAAAAGGGTGAGGACAGATATGGCTGCCAACAGGAATGGAAGGCTGACGAACTGGCAGAGCACACAGTCGTGCTGGTGCAACGTCTGCTGATCGAGATGGCCACCACAGTGGTGGGCAACACATTCGTTGCAGCTCTCTTCCTGCTGCCGGCCCTGCTCATGGATATGCAACGACGACAACAGCAGCATTGGCACGAATACTGCCAATAGTAACCAGGCTGAGAACCTTTGCTGTCGGGGAGTTGCCAGATGCATCTTCTTTCGGTCTAATCTTTTTGCGGTGCAAAGATAATGGATTTATGCGAGATGCACAACTTTTTTTGTTTTTCTTTGCATTTTGCTCGTTTATTCGTACCTCTGAGCTCCGCTCGAAGGTACTTTCACTCGAAAATGAAAGAAAAACAAGATTTTTCTTTGCATTTTGCTCGTTTATTCGTACCTTTGCCGACGCAAGAACAATTTTCCATTCAAAACAATGACAAAATGAAACAAAAGACTTGCAAATTTCGGACACTGGCAGTGACGCTGGCAGTGCTGAGCAGCGTTGCCGCGATGGGGCAAAGTAGCGAACCTGACTGGATGAAGGACTTCACCAGCCGCATCACCCTTAACGGCTATGCCCAGGGAGGCTGGAGCTACCAAGACCCAAACGGCACAAAAACCAACTCGTACAACCTCAAGCGAACCTTACTCTGGGCGAAGGCCCGCATCACCGACCGCTGGTCGTTCATGTTCATGCACGACTTCTCGAGCGTGGTGCAAGAGTACTACACCGACTTCCGCATCAGCAACAACAAAGCCCTGAGCGTCCGCCTGGGACAGTTCAAGCACTCCTACTCGATGGAGAACCCACTCTCGCCTACTATGCTCGAGCTCGTCGACGTCTATTCGCAGGCAGTGCTCTACCTGGCTGGCGAAGGCCCCGACCCGCTGAACGGCGTCAACTACGGCCGCGACATGGGTCTGATGGCCTATGGAGATATACTTAATAATAAGGTGCACTATGAGCTGGCCTTGATGAGCGGACAAGGCATCAACCGCAAGGACCAGAACAACCAGAAGGACTTCATCGCCAAGCTGGAGCTGAAGCCCGTCGACGGGCTGCGCATCGTAGGCTCCGGCTATCTGGGCACGGGCTGCGCCGTGGGCACGGCGGCCTGGAACCCCACCATCAGCGTGGGCGACAACTACAAGCGAAACCGCTATAGTGCAGGTATCGAATACAAGACTCAGGCCTATTCGCCTGCCCAATACAAGGAGGCACGTCCTGCCAGCATCCGAGCAGAATGGCTGGGCGGACAGGATGGCGACGTAGGCAGCCGAGGCGGCTATGTCACGACATGCATACCCGTCGTCGATGCCCTCGACATCGTGGCAAGCGGCGAGACCTACGACCGCAACACCTCCGTCGACGGCTGGGACCAGACCAACCTGACACTGGGCGTGCAGTACTGGTTCTACAAGAAGTGCCGCCTACAGCTGCAATACACCCGCTGCCTCTGCGGCGACCTGATCAGCTCAAAGGACTACAATTGGCTGCAGGCACAGGTGCAGGTGGCATTTTGATTGACGATTTACTGATTTTCGATTTACGATCTGGCTACCGCCGCAGTAAGTCGAAAATCAGTAAATCGAAAATAGATTGAAAATCGAAAATCAGTAAATCGAAAATAACAACAATGGTAATCAAAGTACTATTGACCATCATCTTCCTGGCCGTGATGATTGGCGTCGGCGTGTACACACGCAAACAGGCCAGCAGCGTCGACGGTTTCGTGCTCGGCGGACGCGCCGTGGGGCCCTGGCTGACGGCCTTTGCCTATGGCACCAGCTATTTCTCCGCAGTAGTCTTCGTAGGCTACGCCGGACAGTTCGGATGGCGTTATGGCCTCTCATCGACATGGATCGGCATTGGCAACGCTGTCATCGGATCGCTCCTGGCATGGCTCGTGCTCGGACGACGCACAAAACTGATGACACAGCACATCGAGAGCCGCACAATGCCCGACTTCTTCGGCACCCGCTTCCAGGATCAGGGACTGCGCGTGGCTGCTTCCATCATCGCCTTTGTGTTCCTCATACCCTATACCGCCGGCGTTTACAAGGGCATCTCGACGCTCTTCGAGATGGGCTTTGGCATTCCCTATGAATACTGTGTGATCATCATGGCCATCCTGACTGCCGTCTACGTCATCCTCGGAGGATACAAGGCGACGGCGATGAACGACTTCATACAGGGCATCATCATGCTCTTCGGTATCGTAGCCGTCATCGCCGCTGTGCTGGCATCACAGGGGGGACTGACAGAGGCCGTCAGCAAGCTGGCCGCAATCCCCGCCGACAGTCCAGCATGTTGCGTTGACAACGCAACAGACGGGACGGGCGTCTTCGCTTCCCTATTCGGACCCGACCCATGGGGACTGCTAGGCGTGGTCATCCTCACCTCGCTAGGCACATGGGGGCTGCCACAGATGGTGGGTAAGTTCTATTCGATCACCGACGAGAGCGCCATCCGACGCGGAACGGTCATCTCGACCATCTTCGCACTCGTCGTGGCTGGCGGATGCTACTTCCTCGGAGGGTTCGGAAGGCTCTACGCCCCTGTCATCGCCGACGGGAAGATTGCCTTCGACAGCATCGTGCCTGCCATGCTCGTCACACTGCCCGACGTACTCATAGCCCTCGTCGTGCTCCTCGTTCTCTCGGCATCGATGTCGACACTGGCATCGCTCGTGCTGACGTCGTCGTCGACGATGACGCTCGACCTTATCTACCGCGACAAGAAGGCACTGCCGGGTGAGGTGGAGGAAGGAACGATCGACGACATCGTCGCAGAACGGATCGAGAGACGTAAGGTGGTGGTCATGCGGGTGCTCATCATGTTCTTCATAGCCATCTCACTGCTCATCGCCCTCAACCCGCCGACATTCATCGCACAGCTGATGGGCATCTCGTGGGGAGCATTGGCAGGCGCCTTCCTCGCACCATTCATGCTGGGGCTGTACTGGCGCGGCATCACCCGTCTGAGCGTCTGGGCTTGCTTCGTATGGGGCGTGGGACTGACGGTTGTCAACATGATCATGGGCAACCCCATCAACCCCATCAACTGTGGAGCCATTGCCATGCTGGGAGGATTCCCAGTGGTGTGGATTGCCAGCCTCGTCACACCAAAGATGCCAAAGTCGACGGTCGACAGCATCTTCGAGTGCTACAAGAAATAGAAAATGATTGGGCCCACATGCCTGTGAGGCCAACCAGCATTGGGTAAAAAAGACATTAGTCGATGACGCCCACGATGTCCTCCACAGAGCTGACACCGTGGGCGTCAAGCCATGCGTTGATACCGTCGCGCACTTTGATGGTGACCTGAGGATCGATGAAGTTGGCAGTGCCAATCTCGATGGCGGAGGCACCACACATCAGGAACTCCAGCGCATCCTTCGCCGTCATAATGCCGCCCAGCCCGATAATGGGCACCTTCACGGCCTTCGCTACCTGCAGCACCATACGCAAGGCGACAGGCTTTACGCAGGGACCGCTCAGGCCTCCCGTGCCAATACTCAGCACTCGACGGCGGCGCTCAATATCGACGGCAGTGCCCATCAGGGTGTTGATCAGCGACACGGCATCGGCACCTGCAGCCTCTACGGCACGTGCAATCTCGGCTATATCGGTGACATTAGGCGACAGCTTCACGATGAGCGTCTTGTGATAGCGCTCACGAACAGCCCTGACAACGCTCTCGGCACCCGCACAGGTGACGCCAAAGGCCATGCCACCATCCCTTACGTTCGGACAGGAGATGTTGAGCTCAATGGCGGGCACACGCTCCAAGGCGTCGACCCTGGCAGCACACTCGGCATAGTCGTCAGGCGACGAGCCGCTGACATTCACGATCCACGCCGTGTCGATGTCCTTCAGCTGCGGATAAATCGTCTCGCAGAAATAGTCCACACCCTTGTTCTGAAGGCCGACGCAGTTGAGCATGCCCATCGGCGTCTCAGCCATACGGGGATAGTCGTTGCCCTCGCGAGCCTTCAGTGTCGTGCCCTTCACGATGATGCCGCCAATGCCGTCGAGGGGAACAAGATCCTGGAACTCCAGACCATAGCCGAACGTCCCGGAGGCGGTCATCACGGGGTTCTTAAGGTGCAGCGCACCAATGTTGACTGCTAGCTTTGCCATAATAGTCGCTTGATATTAAAAACGGGACCTTCCTTACACACACAAACATTGCCACCGACAGTCTTCTCCACACAGCAGAGACAGGCTCCCAGGCCACAGGCCATCAGATTCTCTAACGACACCTCACAGTCAATCGCCTGCTCATAGGCATAGCGGGCAACAGCCTTCATCATCGGAGTTGGACCACAACTCTGGATGAAGTCAAAACGCTCCTGGAATAGGATGGAGTGGTTCGTCACAAAGCCGCACTCGCCCTCAGAGCCATCCTCGGTTGTCACGAATACTCGCCCGTACTGTCGGAAGGCATCGAGCATCAGCAGATCACGACTGGTGCGTGCTCCGAGTAGAAAGGTTGGCTCAATGCCCTGCTCCTGCAATGTCTTACCCTGATAGAGCAAAGGGGCAACACCAACGCCACCACCGACAAGCAGGATGCGAGGCGTATTGCCTTCAGCAAGGGGGATAGACGACGCACTGTCAGCAGCCTCTGAAGGCTGACTCCAGCCATTGCCAAGGGGCAGCAAGCAGTTCAAAGGCTCGCCAGCCTTCAGACTGGCCATCCGCCGAGTGCCATCGCCTACCGTTGCCACGAGCAGCCATAGCTCGTTGCGCTCCCTATCCACATTATTAATAGAGATAGGTCGACGCAGGAAGGTCGACGACGATCCGTCCACACGCACCTCAACAAACTGTCCTGGCAGCATCGTAGGCAGAGGCTCACTGTCGGTCAGCTTCAGCAGCACATATCGTTCGTGGACATGCTCCACGGCAACGACCGTCAGGTCAATCAAGTGTTTCTTCATACCGATATTCATTTCTTAGCTGGGTACAAAGGTACAGCTTTTTTTCGACATACGAGAAAAGGTAGGATAAAAAAAGTATGGAGCCGAACGAATCGATCACTTCTTAGAAGGCACGAAACTCTCCCACGTCTGGTCGTCGTAGTAAACTCTTATCTCGGTGACATGGCGCTTAGGTTTGTCAACGAATTTTACTTCTTCACGCACCATTCCTGATGGTGTCGTTCGCACACCATTAAAAAAAGATGCCTGTCCGCCACCTTTTTGAGGGGTAGGAGCCATCTGCATTCCAAAGTCGAGCATCGGTTCGTTCGACGATCCGCCTGCCATCCGTCCTGTTTCAGGCTGCGGACCAGCAACACCACTTGCATTCGACGACATGTACATCTCACCCTGTCCGAACATCAGCCAGTCGGTATTGATGTCAGGAATTTTTCTTTTGATCGATTCAACGATGTTAATCGTGGGTCGCGTACGGTCGTTGAAGATGCCACTCAGCGTCGCTGGGGTGGTACCAATGAAGTCGGCGAACGTCTGCTGTGTCATGTGCTGCGACTCCATAATCTGTCTGATTCTATCTTTCATTGCGCTAAGCATGGTCAATAATGCCCTTTTGGGCCTGTTTTCTTTCAGTTTACAAAGGTAAAACAAAAAAATGATATACGCAACATTTTCAAAGAGAAATTTAAGCAAGTGAAGTTAAATTATATAATTTTAAATATGTAAACACAAAGACAAGCAGACGACGCAAACATGGTTTACATTTACAAACCCGAATATAGCCACATTTAAAGGCTCTAACCACAAATTCACTCCTCATAACTTAAATATATGGGTAATAAATAGATATTTAAGCCATAATAAGGCGGAAAAAGGAAATATTCAGTTTTCGAAACCTTAAATTCAATCGTTAGCTAGAGTATTTTCTTTAAATATAATGTTATGAATGTGGCTATTAGTACTTTACATTGAATTTTACCACAATGTATATTTAATAATTTGAATTTCTAAAGCTAAAATAAGGAAATGAATATTTGAACTTTTGAAGCACGAATTATATATTTATCTTTTTAAATTCACTGAGGTATTTAGAAAACTTTTAACCGCAAGACAACCATTTGACTTTTCAAATTTCACAATCTAAAACGTTAAAGAACGCAAAGACTAAATCCGAAAGAGGCTAAAAAGCGGAACTCGCCCATTTTGGCCAGAGTTGCGACCAAGGGGGCGAAAGATTGAAAAGAAGCGAAATTTGGAGGGGGTTAAATGGCTTAAAGCCCTTTGTTTTACAGGGGGTTAGGCCTAAAAAAAGCACTCTTCAGGAGTGCTCATTCTAGGAAAGAAAGAGGTCGCAAAACGACCTCAATTAGTGCAAAATGTAGAAAATTAGTTCTTTCATCAGCTCTCCAGGAGGGGTGTTGGGGTTGTCAAGCCCCTTACTTTTGGCATCAATCTCGCGTAGTTTGCCAATTATTTGTAGCACTTTTCTTCCTGAGTAGTTTCTCATGCCTGTCATGTAGTCTTTCGCACCCCATTTATTTTTCATCTCCAACCACTCTGCGACACTCTCCTGGCTCTTGGGTTGTGGCGCATAATAGGCGATCATCAGATTCTGGAAATAGTTGAAGAGCAACGGGAGAAACGAGTAGATACTGCCGGCCTTTGGATTCTTGTCAAAATAATTTATTATCTGATTCGCTTTGTAGATGTTGCGATTTACGATGGCATCACGCAGCTCGAAACCATTAAAGTCCTTGCTCACTCCTATCTGGTCCTCTACTATCTGGGGCGTCACTCGCCTGTCGTTGGCAGGCAACGAGATGAGCAGTTTGTCGAGCTCACTGGTCAGCCGGCTCAGGTCGGCACCGATGGCCTCGGCGATGAGTTGCGACGACTTTGGGTCGATGCTCACCTCATGCTCCCTGAGGTACTTCTCGATGAAGCCAGGAAGCTGGCTGTCCTTCATCTTCGTGCTCTCGAACACCACACCAGCCTGCTGTACCGTCTTCACATATTCTTTCTTCCGGCCGTCGATCTTTCCGTTCTTATGGCAGATGACGAGGACGGTGCTTGCCAGCGGATGCTTCATATACTTTTCCAGGGCATCGGTATTCTTGATGTTCTGAGCCTCTTTCACAATCACTACCTGACGCTCAGCCATCATCGGATAGCGGCGGGCAGCATCCGCCACCTGCGATGCCGTGACATCCGAACCGAAGAAGATGGTCTGGTTGAAGTCACGCTCCTCAGGCGCCAGCACGTTCTCTGCGATGTAGTCGCAGATTTTATCGATATAGTAGGGCTCGTCGCCCATCAGATAGTATACGGGAGCAAAATGACGTGCCTTTAGGTCGCGCATGATGCTGTCGTAACTCACGTTTTTCGTCTCTGCCATCGGCTATCTCACCTTTTTTCTGTTATTTGCTACGTCGAAGTTACTTTTCGCTCGGAAAAAGAAAGAAAAACGGGATTTCCTTTCCTTTTCTCTCACTTATTTCGTAATTTTGCCGACAAAATTACAAAAAAAACGAGAGACGTGCAAGAGAAATGGAGATAAACCTGCCGCCATTCGAAACAAAACTGCGCGAGCGCAACGGAAAGCGTGAGATTTTCGACTTCCTGCGCCGCCGTTATGTGGCCCTGACGCCCGAGGAGTGGGTGCGCCAGCACTTCGTCCACTTCCTCGTCGATCACAAAGGCTATCCAAAAGGACTTCTCGCCAATGAGCTGGAGTTGCACATTGGCGAGAAGCGGTTACGCTGCGACACATTATTATATAATAGTATGCTGCAGCCTCGGATGATTGTCGAGTACAAGGCGCCTGAGATCAGCATCACACAGCGTGTCTTCGACCAGATTACGGTTTACAACATGCTGCTCCATGTCGACTATCTCATCGTCTCCAACGGCCTTCAGCACTACTGCTGCCGTATGGACTACACCCAGGGGGTATACACTTTCCTACCCACTATTCCTGACTATCAGGAGTTGTAGTAGCTTTTTGAGGAGATGGGGGCTCGGAGTCTCGGGATCTCGGGATCTCGGGGCCTCGGGATCTCGGGGGCTCGGAATCACGGGATCCCGAGACCACAAGATCCCGAGGCAACGACAACTCACACCATATCGTTGGCGTCGGTAACCTTCTTCGACGTTGAGCTCTTGCGCACCGACGAACGCTTACGCGTCTTCTTCTCCGTCGTGGTACCTGGCTTGTCCATCTTTACGCCTGCCAGCTCTGGGTCGATGAGTATACGGCCGCAGTACTCGCAGACGATAATCTTCTTGTGCATCTTGATGTCGAGCTGACGCTGAGGCGGAATCTTGTTGAAGCAGCCGCCACAAGCATCACGCTGCACGTAGACAATGCCTAGTCCGTTGCGAGCATTCTTCCTGATACGCTTGAACGACGTCAGCAGGCGCGGCTCGATCTTGGCCTCCAGGTCGTGGGCCTTGTCGCGCAGCAGCTCCTCCTCCTGGCGTGTCTCATCCATGATGTTGTCGAGCTCACTCTTCTTAGCGTCGAGGTCGGCCTGCTTCTCGTCAAGGACGGCAGCAGCACCGTCGAGCTCCACATTCTTCTCTTCGATGCGGCGCTGAGCCTCGGCAATCTTCTTGTTGCAGAGCTCAATCTCCAGCGTCTGGAACTCAATCTCCTTCGACAGCGTGTCAAACTCACGGTTGTTACGCACGTCGTTCAGTTGCTGCTTATAGCGCTCCACGCTCGTCTGCGACTCGACGATTTCACCACGCTTCTGCGAGATGGCACGCTCAAACTCACCGATCTCGCTCTTGATACGCTCGATGCGCGTCGTCAGGCCTTCAATCTCTGCCTCAAGGTCTTCCACCTCTAGTGGCAGCTCGCCTCGCAGGGCTTTCTTCTCGTCGATGGCCGACAGGGCCGTCTGCAGTTGGAAGAGGGTCTTCAGCTTCTCCTCGACCGACAAATCTGTAGGATCTTTCTTTGCCATAATTCTTGCTTTTATTGTTGTTATCGTATGCTTTGTCTAAAAGACTTCCTTTCGTACATCCGTCTAAAAACCGTATAGTCGCCTATAAGCGTCCTTTCGTCACAAGTCCCCGTGCTTAGTACCACCTCACCGGATTTGTGTTCGTCTCAGCCAGGCAGCAGCGCACGCCAGGACACTCCCGTTCGATGATGTCGCGCAGTAGCTCCTTCGTGAAGTGTTCGCTCTCGTAGTGCCCCACGACGCATATCTGCACCTCCTGCTCATGGCCGAAGTATTGGTGGTAGTGCATCTCGCCCGTCACGAAGGCGTCAGCCCCCCTACGGACGACCTCCTCGAGCAGGAAGTCACCAGCCCCACCGCATATCGCCACGCGGCGTATCGGCCGCTGCAACAGCTCGTTGCAGGCAGCGCACTGCGCCTCAAGCCTCGTCTTCACATGCGCTATGAACGCCTGTGCCTCCATCGGCTCCCTGAGCGTCAGCATCACCCACTGTCCGGGATGCTGCTCATCACCCATCGCCTCGACCGTCTCGTCCGCATCAGTCCGTAAAAGTCCGTGGCCCAAACCCTCGTCCGCATCCGTCCGTAAAAGTCCGTGGCCAAAAGACAGCCGCTCCGCGATCTTGAAATTCACGCCTCCGGCAGCATTGTCGAGGTTCGTGTGCATCGATATCACGCAGACATCGTTTTTGATAGCCCGCCGCACCGTACGCTGCACATCGTTCAGGTCAGCCACCTGCTTCAGCCCTCGGAAGAGCAGCGGGTGATGGCTCACCACCACATTACAGCCGCGGCTGACAGCCTCGTCGATGACTGCCTCCGTGACGTCCAGACACAATAAGGCCCCTGAAACCTCCGCCTCTGTCAATCCAATCTGCAAGCCAGCATTGTCCCAGCTTTCCTGCAGCGGCAGGGGCGCGAATCGTTCAAGGGCTTCCAGCACTTGCTTTATCTTCACGCTTTCGATGATTACGTTTGAACTGCAAAGGTACGACTTTTCTTCCGAAAAGCCGCACCCTTGCCTTTCCTTTAAACTTTATTTAACGCTTTTCGAACCGAAATGCAACTGGTCAGTCATTTTAAAAAAAAGAAACTAATGAGCACTAATGAATATAAATTATTGCCTATGCAGGCTTCCTGCCATTCACACTATTCGCACGGCAAAAGACAAATTATCCGTAATTTGTGCTCATTTGTTTCCATATCGTCTCGACGGCTGAGCAGCTACGCAGAAATCTTACCATCCTGCTCGGCGCAGGTTGTCCTCGGCCTCCACGGTGCTCTCCACGTCGTCGGGCAGCATCGTGAAGAAGTTGATGCCCGTGCGCTCCTCGATGTCATCCACCGAGCACACCTGCTCTCGCCAGGGCTGGCGCGAGCCATTATTAGCAAAGACGAAACCGATGGCATGTTCCTCTGGTTCCGTACGATAGACCACTTTGAAAAATCCTGACGGTACGCGCACCTTGTTCCGTCCGATATAGCGAGCGTTGTCACCGTCCTCAAACAGCGGTCCGCATACCACCGTCACCTCGCCGAAGCGGCGTGCCCACGTACGGCACTGTATCTCCAAATCGTTCCAGTCTTCCTTGTTCAGTCCATGATTCTGCGGACAGATGTTCGTCATCAGGAACGACTCCGTCATCGCCTCTTTGTCCCACTTGTTATCACCCGCTGGACACATATGCCCGCGGTCATAGCGAGAGTCGTAAAAATCTTGATATGTAGAGCGCGGCGTCGGCACGTCCAGGTCCTCCTCGAAACGCTCGTTCTCCCGCTGTCCACTGCCGTAGGTATGTTCCTTCGTCAGCGTCCATGCCACCCAGTTGGGCGTACGTGTCTGTTTGTTATACGACGTGACGTAGCCTTTCCTTGTCAGCATGATCTCCGACGTCCCCCGCCCCACCCGCTGTTTCAGCAGGTCGAGGGCTGTCACCGAAGTCGCTCCCTGCGGCGACTGTGATGTCGTCGTACGCGAACCCTCTACCGTCCTAGTGCCGTCGAAAGTCTTCACACGCTGGGTCACCCCACTCTGGCTGAACGTCGACATCTCCCGATTGTCGCCCGTCCTGCCTTTCTTACAGCCCGTCAGCACCAGGCAGAGGGCCGCCATCCATACTATCGTTCTCTTCATTTCGGCGGCAAAGGTACAAAAAATATCGGTGAAGCGCACACGAAAGCGCGTGATTTTTTTCGAAAAGCGGGTCGGGGAGTCTGTCCCCTTTGACCTGCTTTTCGGGAAAAATCGCTCGCAGACGTAAAGTAAAATGGTCAGAAAACGCATCTTCTGGAGTTTGCAATCTAGAGAATGCGGCTCGGTGGTGCGGCCTCCGACACCTCCTGCTGAGGGGAATGCGAGCTTGGCGACGCCCGAAGGCGAGATTGGCGCCGCTAGTAGCGTACCTCCAGGTGGTCGGATCGGAACCTTGAGGTTGCTAGTTCGGCAGGAACAATATGATAGTGCCATACTAGCAGGGTCGAGGTGCCATACTGGCAGGGTCGAGGTGCCATACTAGCAGGAGCAATACAGTCTTCCGGCGACCCCAAACTCGGTGCTTTTGGTCCCCAAACACGGCGCTTTTGGTCCCCAAACTCGGTGCTTTTGGAACCCAAGGCCGGCGCTTTTGGGCTCCAAACTCGGCGCTTTTGGAACCCAAGGCCGGCCGCCTGGCTGGCTTCTTGGCGCGGCAATTTGCACTGGGGCTGCGATGGCACCGCAGCATACTCGACCTTTGGACTCGGCACTCTTCTGGCGAAGGCACTGCACGGAATGGGCATTTTGAGGGGGCAAAACGCCCGCTTTTGCTCATTTTTGCCCATTTTTGCCCGTTTTTGCCCATTTTTGAAGGCCACGAATACGCTTAAAATGCGCAACTGCCTCATTCATAGGCATATACAAAGCACCTCAAAATTCGCTTCTTTTCGCCCAAACGGTCGCCGAGGCGAACGGAAGCCCTTCTCGCGAGGCCATTTGTAAAGACTATTCCCGACTGTTTGTCAAAATAGAAGCTCATCAGCACAGATGAAGGCGTTTCGCCCGTCGCAGGGCCGAATAACGTCGCAGGGCCGAAAATAATAAGAAAAACAAGAAAAAACAAGCACAATAGCAAATTTATGTTAAATCGGTGTCAGACAAGACTTTTTTGCCTAATTTAATTTGCATATTATCACTAAAAATTGTACCTTTGCAAACTAAATAATACACGCACGCATACTATTACAAAAGCAGCAACATCGAAAGAAATGACAGCATACCGTCCCATCATACGAATTTGTGCAGTCGCACTGCTGCTGAGTCTTTGCCAGTTGGCTCAGGCTCAGAAGGATGTGGCGCGCATCGACACCGTCACCCATACCCACACCAAGCCATGGGCCATCCGCAACAACCTGCTCTACAGCGCGGCAGCCCTCACGCCGAACATCGGTTTCGACTACCGCCTCGACAGCACCTGGACCATCGGCGTCACCGCCGGCTACCGTCCCTGGCCCACCAGCGACAACGTAGAGAAGAAGTGGCGCCACCTGCTCATCATGCCCGAGCTGCGCCACTGGAGCGACTCCGCGTATGCCGACCACTCATGGTTCTGGGGCATCAACATGCTCTATAGCCACTACAACGTTGCCAGCCTCCACTTCCCCTTCGGCCTCTACCCGTCGGTGCGCCACGCCCGTAAGCAGGGCGACCTCGTGGCTGTCGGTGCCAGCTACGGACGCTCGTGGCGGCTGAGCCGCCTCTTCCGCCTGGAGGCAGAGGCCGGCGTCGACGTGGGCTATGCCTGGGGCGACAAGTACAACTGCGGAAAGTGCGGCACGAAGCTGGGCGAGTACGACGGACCGTTCCTCGTACCGAAGCTCGCGCTGAACATCGTCCTCAGCCCGAAGACCGTCAGCCGCAGCGAGGTCACCTATGCCGTGCCTCCCACCCCGCCGGTGGAGCCGGTCCTCACCTTCGGCATCCTGCCGCCGGCCACCGTCAGCGACATCCTTGCCTCGCGCAATCCCGTCCTCGAGGAATATGCCAACTACCGGCCCTACGACCGCACACGCGTCCTCCGCAAGGAGAAGGGCATGCTCTACGTACACTTCCCCCTCGACAAGACGACGCTGCTGCACGACTTCCGCGACAACGGCCCGATCCTCGACCGTATCGTCGACATCACCCGCCAAATTATGGCCGACTCGATGTCCAACGTGCGCCTCATCCAGATCATAGGCCTCGCCTCCGTAGAGGGCACCGTCAGCCACAACGAGGACCTCGGCAACGGCCGAGCACGTGCCCTGCGCGACTATATCAAGGAGCGGGTGCCCGAGGCCACCGACCAGCTCTTCGAGCTCAACGGCGGCGGCGAGGCATGGGCCGAGCTGCGCGACCAGATCAACGACATCCTCCTGGCTCCTGCCAGCGAGCAAAACTCTTCACTCTTCACTCTTCACTCTTCACTCCGCGAAGCCCTCGCCATCATTGACAGCGAGCAGGACCTCACCCGCCGCGAGCAGAAGATCCGCCGCCTCAACGGAGGCCGCACCTACGACTATATCAAGGACGAGCTGCTGCCCGACCAGCGCAACTCCGGCTACCTCCGCATCTACTTCGACCGCGTGCCCGACGCCAAGGCCGACGCCATCAACCAGGCCGTGCGCCTGATGCAGCAGCAGCGCTGGCAGGAGGCACTTCTTATATTAAACGATGTACGCGAGGACCCGCGCTCGTGGAACGCCCTAGCCTGCGCACTATGGCACTGCGGCCGCCACGACGAGGCCCTCGGCTACTTCCGCCGCGCCGCCGACAACGGCAATGCCGACGCCCGGGAGAACCTGAAACGCATAGCCAGCAGCAAATACAGACCATAGCATCATGAACTGGAGAAACATCACCGACGCCCTGCTGACAGCACTCTGCCTCAGCGCCTGCAACTCCGAGGAGGAGCTGCAGCAGCCCTACGTGCGCCCCGAGGGGTCGGTGAAGACGCAGTTCAACATCTCCGTCGCCGCCGACGGACACACCACGCGCATGGGCGACGACGAGCTGCAGTGGGGCCAGACGCTCAGTGCCTTCCGCGGCATGGAGAGCATCGTGGTGAAGCCCTTCTCCGCCTGGCCCGTCGAGCAGGACGCCCCCCCCCTGGGCCCCGACCTCACCCTGGAGCGTATGGTGAAGCCCGTGGAGTATGACCAGCAGGCCAACTACATACCCGCCGGCAGCGAGTACCTGCTCACCGGCAGCCACTCGGCACTCTACGAGGATGTCGACGTGCCCAACGGCACCAACGCCTTCCTCTTCTACGGCAAGGCCATCGCCGACCCGCAGACCGACGCCGAGAAGCACCGCTA
>CAMNHM010000056.1 GCA_946539475.1 uncultured Prevotellaceae bacterium
TGAGGGTTGAGGGTTGAGAGTTGAGGGTTGAGGGTTGAGAGTTGAGAGACTTTTGCTGTGGGGAAGGGGAGATGCGCTACTCGTGCCGGATTGCATCGATGGGATCCATGTTGGCAGCTTTCTGGGCGGGGATATAGCCGAAGAGGATGCCCAGGAAGACGCAGACGAGGAAGCTGACGTAGATACTCCATGCCGGCACACTGCTGGGCATGCCAAAGGCAGGCACGGCCCACTCGCTGGCCGAACAGCCCACTATGACTCCTAGCAATCCGCCCGTCAGCGATATCAGTACAGACTCGATGAGAAACTGCAGCGAGATGACCGGCCCCGTGGCTCCCACGGCCATGCGCAAGCCTATCTCGCGGGTTCGCTCAGTGACGCTGACAAGCATGATGTTCATGATGCCGATGCCCGCCACGAGCAGCGAGAAGGCTGCTGCCACGACGAGGATGATGGTCACGGTGTCCATCGTCGACGACATCGTCTCCATCATCTCTGCCTGCGAGCGGATGGTGAAGTCGTTGACGGCTTCGCCCTTGAGCTTGTGGTTGTCGCGCAGGATTTGCGTGAGCTCCTCGATGGCGGCGTCGCTCATCTCCTCAGTGGCTGCCGAGCAGACGATGGACGAGAACCATGTCTGGGCGGCGATGCGTTTCATGACGGTGGTGTAGGGGGCGATCATCACGTTGTCCTGGTCCATGCCCCAGTTGTTGTAACCCTTAGACTTCAGCACGCCGACGACGGTCAGTGGTATGCTCTTGAAGCGCACTGTCTTGCCGATGGGGTCGGCACCCTCGCCGAAGAGCTCGGTGACGATGGTGCGCCCGATGACGACCTTCTTCGCAGCCTTCTTGATGTCTTCCTCGGTGAAGCACTCACCCTCCTCGACAGGCCATTGCTTGATGTCGAGGTATTCGGCCGACTCGCCGTACATCGACGTCGTGGTGTTGTTGTTGCCATAGATGGCCTGTCCGCTGGCGGTGACCTCCGGCGATACGTAGGTGACGTATTTCTTCTCGCGCAGGATTCGCTCGTAGTCCGCCATCTTCAGCGTCTGCATGGCAGAGGGATCCTGGCGGACGCCGCCGCGCATGTCGGCACCCGGACGTATGGTGAGCAGGTTGGTGCCCATGGTCGACAGCTCGGCGCGTATGCTCTCCTTCGAGCCCTGTCCGATGGCCATCATGATGATGACTGCCGCCACGCCGATGATGATGCCGAGCATGGACAGGAAGGAACGCATCTTGTTGCTGGCGATGGCTCTGAGGCTGACTTTGAAAAGATTGAGAATGTTCATAATCAGTCGTCTTGTGGTTTTGGCAGCTGGGCCAGTGCCTCGGCAGCCGACTTGACATTGGTGTTGATGGTGTCTTCGCGTATCTTGCCGTCGCGGAGGTTGATGTTTCGGGTGGCGTACTCGGCAATCTCAGGGTTGTGGGTGACGAAGATGATGGTATGTCCCTGGCGGTTGAGCTCTTGGAAGAGGACGAGCATCTCGAACGACGTGCGTGTGTCGAGGTTTCCCGTTGCCTCGTCGGCCAGGAGCACGGCAGGGTCGTTGACGAGTGCGCGGGCGATGGCCACGCGCTGCATCTGTCCGCCCGACATCTGGTTGGACTTGTGTTCGAGGCGGTCGCCGAGGCCCACTGCCTGCAATGCCCGTATGGCCTTCTGGCGTCGCTCACGGGCGGAGTAATCAGAGTTGTACATCAGAGGGAGTTCGACGTTCTCCACGGCCGTCGTCTTCGGCAGGAGGTTATAATTCTGGAAGACGAAGCCGATCTTTCGGTTGCGCAGGTGGGCGCGCTGAGTCTTCGACATCGTGCGCACGGAGATGCCGTCGAGGAAATAATCGCCGCTGGTGGGCGTGTCGAGGCATCCCAGCTGGTTGAGGAGTGTCGACTTGCCGCTGCCGCTGGTGCCCTGGATGGTGACGAACTCGCCTTCGTAGATCTTGAACGAGACGCCGCGCAAGGCCTTCACCGTCTCGCTGCCCACCTGAAAGTAGCGCTTGACGTTCTGGAGTTCGATGACGGGTTTTCTAGTGTCCATAATAATATTGTATGCGTGTGAAGGACTATCTGCGCTGCTGTTGCTGTTGCTGTTGTTGCTGGTTGCGGTTGCCTCTGGGGCGCGGCATGAAGGGGTTCTGCGCCTGGTCGTTACCCTGCGGTGCCTCGCCGCCGGAGATGGTGAAGCCCGTGAGCACCTCCGTGCCCTCGGCGATGCCTCCGAGCACCTCCGTCAGCAGGCCGTTGGTGATGCCTGTCTGCACAGGGTGTGCCTTAAAGGTAGTGCCCTCCAGTGTCCACACTTTCTGTGGCGCGTCGCAGTCCTCAACCGTCTGTCCCTCCGCAAGGATGGCGTCGATGGGCATGAAGCGCAGCGCCTTGTTCTGTACGGCTAGGACGTCGTTCTTCTCGAGGGTGTAGATGGTGACGTTGGCCGTCAGTCCTGGCTTCAGCTTCAGGTCGTTGTTGGGGGCAGAGATGACCACCTCGTAGGTGACCACGTTGCTCTCGGTGGTGGCCTGCTGGCGCACCTGTGTGACATGTCCCTCGAAGTGGTCATCGGGGAAGGCGTCTACGGTGAACATCACGCGCTGGCCCTCCTTCACACCGCCGATGTCAGCCTCGTCGATGTCGGCGATGACGCGCATGTCGGTGAGGTCTTGCGCGATAGTGAAGAGTTCAGGGGTGTTGAACGAGGCAGCCACCGTTTGTCCTTCCTCGACACTCTTCGAGAGGACGACTCCGTCGATGGGTGAGGTGATGGTGGCATATCCCAGGTTGGTCTGTGCACGGCGTACTGTCTCCTGCGACGTCGTCACCTGCTCCTTTGCCTTGAGGTAGCTCAGGCGAGCCGTCTCGTAGTCGTTGGCGCTGACGAGTCCCTTGTCGTAGAGCGTCTTGTAGCGGTTGTAGTTTGCCAGTTCGAAGTTCAGGGTGCTCTGTGCCGAGGAAAGGTTGGCGCGCGCCGTATTGAGCTCGCTGGTGAGGTTGGTCTTGTCGAGCTCGGCGATGACCTGTCCGCGCTTCACCACTGAGTTGTAGTCGACGTAGAGGTGGCTGACGATACCGCTGACCTGCGTACCCACGGTGACGGAGGTGACGGGCTCGATGGTGCCTGTGGCGGTGATGCTGTTTTGGATGGTCGTTGTCTGGATGGTGGCCGTCTCGAATTCCACTTTCTGCTTCTGCGAGCCTCCTGAGAGGAGGAAGTAGGCAACCACTATGGCTGCGATGAGGGCGGCTGCGATGATGATTTTTTTCTTCATACAATGAAAAGGGTTGTTGGGGGCGTTAATGGTTGTCTTGGGCGTAGAAGCGCAGCATCTGCATGTTAAGCAGCGTGAGGTACTTGGCCTGTAGCTGGTTCTGCTGAGCCTGTAGGAGACTGTTCTTGCCAGTCATAAGCTCTACGATGTTCTTCAGTCCGACGTTGAACTGCTCCTGGAGCAGCTCATAGCTGCTGGCAGCACTCTCGACACTGGCCGTAGCGGCACGGAAGCGCTGCTGGTTGCTGGTGGCGTCGAGCCAGAAGCCTTCGATGGTCTGGTAAAGCTGCTTCTGCTGGTCTTGGAGGTCCAACTGTGCCTGCTGTTGCTGGATACGTGCCTTGCTGACGTTGGTCTTCGTCTGCTTGCCGTCGAAGATGGGTATGCTCAGCGATACTCCTCCCGACATGTTGACGTTGGTCTTGACCTGATTGCCCCATCCGTTGCTTGACAACGAGTTGGTGCTGGTCGAGAGGCCTCCCGTCATGTTCACCGTGGGTAGCCATCCCGCCTTGGCGATGGAGAGATTGACATTGCTGCTCTCGATGGAGAGGCGCGAGCGCTCGATCTCAGGTCGGCTGGCCAGCGCCTGCTCATAGACTGTCGAGAGTGACGGTATGGGTTCCAGGGCCTGCTCGTCGGTGGTAGAGGGGACGGCAATGTCGAAGCCCTCGTCAGCCTTTAGCTCGAGCAGCTGTCGCAGCTGCTGCTTGAAGTCGGCCAGCTGTGTCTGTGCCTCGACGATGTTGTACTGGTCGTTGGCACGTTGGGAGGTCAGCTGTGCCAGGTCGGCTTTCGAGAGCATGCCAACCTCTACCATCTCGCGCCCGCGCTCCTCGTTCTTTAGGCTTGTCTCGAGGGTAGCCTGGCTGACCTTGATGGCCTCGGTCTGGTAGAGGCATTGGACGAAGAGCTGACAGATGCGCTCCTCGATGGTGTTGGCTTGCTCTGCAACGTTCAGCTCCGCCTGCTGCTCAGAGAGTCGGCTGGCGAGCAGGTTGTTGCGGTTGCGATTGCCATTCCACACCGTCCATGAGGCGTTGAGGTTGTAGCTGCCGTTGTAGTAGGTCTTGTCGACTTTTGAGTTCACCTGTCCGTTGGTGACGGTGGCAATGCCGTTGTCCTGCCACGGGCGATAGCCGACGCTGTGGTTCGACTGCGCACTGAGCGAGGGCAGCAATGCTCCTTTCTGCGCAGTGACGTCTTCAGCTGCCGATAGCTGCGACAGACGGGCCTTCTGCAGCGAGATGTTGTGCTGCATGGCGTAGCTGATGCAGTCGTCGAGCGTCCATTGTCGTTGTGCATGGATCGTCAGTGTCGACATGCCGAGCAGAAATAGAAAGATGCTTCTTTTCATCCGATTCTTCTAGTTTTGTTATTCAGCTGTCCTGAAGTTGTTCAGAATGCCGCGTTTGGGGAACGCGGGTGCAAAGTTAACAAAAAAATGTCAATGCGTTACAACTTTCTTCGTTAAAAGTTGCAAGATTACGATTATTTTGCTATCTTTGCACAAAGAAATGTTCAACACCTAAAATCTTTCTATTATGAATAAGGAGGAGAAATACGTTATTACCATCAGCCGACAATTCGGAACGGGTGGACACGAGATAGGAGCTGAGCTTGCGCGCAGGCTTGGCGTGAAGCTGCTCGACAAGCAGATTATCAATGAGGTGGCAAGTCGTTTCTGTGCCGTGGAGGATGCCGTGGAGCACATTGAGGCTCGCAATCCCCTGTGGCGCGACGACTTCACGAGTTTCTACCGTCAGTATATGGCAGGTGCGGAGTACAGCGGGCAGGAGCACGACACGACGTCGCGGCGGCTGTTCGAGGCGCAGGCAGAAGCCATCCGGAGGATTGCCTCGGAAGAGTCGTGCGTACTGATAGGGCGCTGTGGCTTCCACATCTTCCGCGACCATCCCAACGCGCTGAAAATCTTCGTCCATGCCGACATCGACTGCCGCAAGCGCCGCATTGCCGAGAAATACGACATCTCAGAGCAGGACGCTGCAGCGATGGTGGTCGACAACGACTATTCCCGTGAGCTCTACACCAAGACCTTCACTGGCAGCGACTGGCAGGATGCCCGCAACTACGACGTGACGATCAACGTGCGGAAGTTTGGCGTCAACGGTGCTGTCGATTTCCTGATGAATGCGATAGGCTGATATGGGATTAGGAAAATGGATTGCCGGCTATCTGGGCTGGATTGTGCTGGGGCCGCTGGGAGGCATCCTGGGCTTCCTGCTGGGCTCGCTGTTTGACTCAACGGCATCGTTGGGACAGTCGTCGTCATCGTCGTCGTTCGACGATGGCTCGTCGTCCTCCGAAGGGAGCCGGCAGAGCCAGCAGCAGGGCGACCGCAACAGTTTCCTGCTGAGCATGCTGGCGCTGGCAGCTTATGTGATCAAGGCCGACGGGCGCGTGATGCATTCGGAGATGGACTTCGTCAGGAGCTTCCTCCGTCAGAACTTCGGCAGCGCGGCAGAGCAGCAGGGTAACGACATCCTCTTGAAGCTATTTGAGGAGGAGAAACGGCAGGGCAGGATTGCCTTCCGCCGAACCATCCGCCAGAGCTGTGCTGAGGCAGCGCGTTTCCTCGACTATAGCGGACGCCTGCAGTTGCTGAACTTCCTCGTGATGATTGTCCAGGCTGACGGGCGTGTCGACGACTCAGAGATTACCGCCCTGAAGGAGGTGGCAGAATGGATGCAGCTGCAGACAGGCGAGGTCGACTCGATGCTCCATCTCAAGGGCGACAGCCTGGAGGATGCCTACAGAGTGCTGGGCGTCAGTCCGTCGGCTACGGACGAAGAGCTGAAGAAAGCCTATCGGCGGCTTGCGCTCGAGCATCACCCCGACCGTGTGGCGAAGCTGGGCGACGACGTGCGCCTGGCGGCTGAGAAGAAGTTCCAGGAAATCAATGCTGCCAAGGATCGCATTTGGAAGGCCCGTGGGCTCTAGGCAATACCTACTTTTAGGTATTTGTGGCGATTGTCATGGACTCCTTATACAGATAATACGAATAAAATGCTTACCTTTGCGCCAATAAAGGTTGAGTAAGCAGAAAGCAATGAAACTATCCGAACTAAATACTGGTGAACAAGGTGTCATCGTGAAGGTGCACGGTCATGGAGGCTTCCGCAAGCGCATCGTCGAGATGGGCTTCGTCAGAGGAAAGACTGTCGACGTGCTGTTGAACGCGCCTTTGCAGGATCCCGTTAAGTATAAGGTGATGGGCTACGAGGTGAGCCTGCGTCGCCAGGAGGCTGAGATGATCGAGGTGGTCAGCGAAGCCCAGGACGAAACGCATCATCCCAGCCAGCTGCTCATCGAAGGACATGAGGACGACTACCTCCAGCACAAGGCCATGCGTGAGCGCCGTACGATTAACGTGGCGCTGATCGGCAACCCCAATTGTGGCAAGACGTCGCTCTTCAACTATGCCAGTGGCGCCCACGGACGGGTGGGCAACTATAGCGGTGTGACCGTCGATGCCTCTGAGGCCCATGCCTCGATGTTCGGCTATGAGTTCAACCTGATCGACCTCCCCGGCACCTATTCTCTCTCTTGCTATTCGCCTGAGGAGCTCTACGTCCGCGACTATCTCCAGCAGCAGATGCCTGACGTGGTAATCAACGTCATCGACTCTAGCAACCTTGAGCGTAACCTCTATCTGACGACCCAGCTCGTCGACATGGACCAGCGCGTCGTGGGTGCCCTGAACATGTACGACGAGTTCGAACGGCGTGGCGACCACGTCGACCTCTCGACACTCTCCACGTTGTTTGGCATGCCAATGGTGCCCACGTCGTTCAAGAGTGGACAGGGCGTGAAAGAACTGTTCCGTGCCGTCATCCAGGTGTATGAGGGGCGCAGCCGGCAGGCGCGTCATCTGCACATCAACTATGGTCACGAGATCGAGAGCGGCATCCGCGACATCCAGCGCTACCTGAAGGCTGACGATACCGTCCACAAGAGCATTTCTACGCGATATCTGGCTATTAAGCTGCTGGAGAACGACAAAATGGTCGACTACCTGCTGACGGCGCCTGTCAAGGAAGCTCGCGACAAGGCGGCAGCCCGTGTGTTCGAAGAGACTGGCGACGACAGCGAGACGGCTATCATGGACGCGAAGTATGGCTTTATCAACGGAGCACTGACAGAGGCGGGCTATCTGACGGGTACGAAGGAGGATACCTACCACCTGACGCACCTGCTGGACAATGTCCTGTCGAACAAGTTCCTGGGATTCCCCATCTTCTTCCTCATCCTCTTCGTGATGTTCCAGACGACGTTCGCCCTAGGGCAATATCCCATGGACTGGATCGACGCTGGCGTGGGATGGCTGGGAGAGTGGCTGGAGAAGACGCTGCCAGAGGGTCCGCTGCGCTCGATGCTCGTCGACGGTGTGGTTGGCGGCGTGGGCGCCGTCATCGTGTTCCTGCCACAGATATTAATATTGTACCTGTTCATATCCTTTATGGAGGATTCGGGCTATATGGCGCGTGCGGCGTTCATCATGGATCGCCTGATGCACAAGATGGGGCTCCACGGCAAGTCGTTCATACCGCTGATCATGGGCTTTGGCTGCAATGTGCCCGCCATCATGGCCACGCGTACGGTCGAGAGCCGCCGCTCGCGGCTCATCACGATGCTCGTGCTGCCCTTTATGTCGTGTTCGGCGCGCCTGCCTATCTATATCATGGTGACGGGCACGTTCTTTGCCGCACAGTATCGCTCGTGGGTGATGATCTCACTCTATGCCGTGGGCATCGTGATGGCTGTCGTGGTGAGCAAGATCCTGTCGAAGTTCGTCATCAAGGGCGAGGACACACCCTTCGTGATGGAGCTGCCGCCCTATCGGTGGCCTACGCTGAAGGCAATAGCTCGCCATACGTGGGAGAAGGGCAAGGAATATCTGAAGAAGATGGGAGGCATCATCCTTGTAGCGTCGATCATCGTCTGGGCCCTGGGCTATTTCGGAACGGTGGGCGTAGCTCCCACGATGGAGGAGAGTTTCATTGGCGTGATGGGACGAGGGCTGGAACCCCTGTTCTCGCTGCAGGGCTTCGACTGGAAACTCGACGTGAGCCTCATCGCTGGTGTGGGTGCAAAGGAGATTGTCGCCTCGACGATAGGCGTCTTGGGAGGCTTGGAGGGTATCACGCCGCTCGTTGCCTATAGCTATCTGCTCTTCGTGCTGCTCTACTTCCCCTGCATTGCCACGATTGCCGCCATCAAGAATGAGACGGGCTCCTGGCGCTGGGCGCTCGTCGCCGCCGTCTACACCACTTGCCTGGCGTGGATCGTTTCAGCCGTCGTCACGCAGGTGGGGAGTCTTTTTTAGGTACCTCGCACCTCGTACCTCGAACTTATAGCACCCCCTTCGTTGAGGGCAGCTGATAGTTGTAGACGTCGCGACGGATAGCCTGCCGCAGGGAGCGAGCCAGCGCCTTGAAGATAGCTTCAGCCTTGTGGTGCTCATTCTGTCCCTCTGCGTGGATGTAAAGATTCATCTGCGCAGCGTCGCTGAGGCTTTTGAAGAAGTGGAAGAACATCTCCGTAGGTACGTCGCCCACGTACTCGCGATGGAATTCCGCCTGCCACTGCAGCCAGGGGCGCCCTCCGAAGTCGAGGCAGACGTGTGCCTGACAGTCGTCCATGGGCAGCGAAAAGCCATAGCGCTCCAGCCCGCGTTTCGATCCCAGTGCCTGTCTGAGACATTCCCCTAGGGCGAGGGCAGTGTCCTCGATGGTGTGGTGCTCGTCGACGTTCAGGTCGCCCTTCACCGTGATGTCGAGGTCGATGCCTCCGTGCCGTCCGATCTGTTCCAGCATGTGGTCGAAGAATCCCAGTCCTGTCGCTATGTGGCAGGTGCCCTGTCCGTCGAGTGCTAGGGTGATGGCGATGTCCGTCTCCTTCGTCGTGCGTCTGACGGTAGCTCTCCTCTCGCCGTCGATGATTGTCTGGGCAGCCTCCTTCCATCCTGTGTGCTCGTCGAGGATGATAGCTCGGCAGCCGATATTCTGCGCCAGCTGGAGGTCGGTATTGCGATCGCCGATGACGTAGCTGGAGGCGATGTCGTAGTGCTCCGTGTCTTGCATGTATTTCTCCACCATGCCTGTGCCAGGCTTGCGCGTGGGGGCATTATCCTCTGGGAAATGGGGGTCGATGAGGATCTCGTCGAAGCGGATGCCCTCGCCTTCGAGCGCCTGCAGGATGAAATTCTGCGAGGGCCAGAAGGTGTCCTCGGGGAAGGAGGGCGTGCCCAGCCCGTCTTGGTTGCTCACCATGACGAGCCTGAAATCCGTCCGCTCGGCGATGAGTCCCAGCCAGCGGAAGACGCCCGCCTTGAAGCGGATCTTCTCGAGTGCGTCGACCTGCTCGTCGTGAGGTTCTTCGACCAGCGTTCCGTCCCTGTCTATGAATAGTATGCGCTGTTTCATCTTTGTCGTTTATTGTTTTGTCGCCGCTGCGCCCCACACGTAGTAGAGGGGGAATAGCGTGCTCAGGTGGATATAAGCCTGCAGGAAGGTGCAGGCGGAGAACGTGGCGAAGTTCAGCAGGAAGAGGTTCTCAGGCATGTCGACAGCGTCGCCCACTGCCATTCCTGCTGCTGCCTCAACGTTTGCAGTGGCTAAGATCAGGGTAGGCAGCTGCAGCACTGCTGTTGCCACTGCCACCATGAGCATCATGATGAGGCTGACGACGATGAGCGTGCCCAGGCGCCGGCGCCGGATGACGAGCCAGAGCATCTGGGGCAGCCGTTTCAGCCCGCGTAAGGTGAGCCGCCAAGGCCACCGCCCCCACCAGTGGCGCGGACGGCTGATGCTGTTGGTCAGCGAGTGCTCGTGCAGCGGGTCGATGCCTCCGGCGAATGCCAGCAGCAGCGCTGCGACGACGGATGCCGCGATGGTCGCCAGCCACGTGAGCAGCTGCGAGGTCAGTGAGTAGCCTGCCATCATACGAGGCAGCAGGTGGGTGAAGAACCATGCCATCGAGAGTCCTATGACGAGGGCATAGACGATGGCTTGTATCCACGACGATCGCAGCAGTCTCCAGAAATGTCGCCCGTAGAGACGGTATCCGTCGCTGACGATTGCCTGTACGCTGCGCTGTCGATGCAGTTCGAGTTGGTCGTTCTTTTCCATACAATGCTTAATTTTGCCTGCAAAGTTACGAAAAATTTATAATAGGTCACCCACTATTCACAATATTTTATTAACTTTGCACGCAAAAAGTCGAAAACAGAAGCACGATGAAGATACTGAAATGGGGATTCATAGGCTGTGGCGAGGTGTGCGAGCTCAAGAGCGGACCTGCCTTTGGCGAGGTCGAGGGCTCGAGCGTCGTGGCAGTCATGAGTCGTACGGAGTCGAAGGCTCGCTCGTATGCCGAGCGTCATGGGGTGCCGCGATGGTATACTGATGCACAGAAGCTCATCGACGACCCTGAGGTGAACGCTGTCTACGTCGCCACCCCTCCGTCCAGTCACGCCACGTTCGCCATCATGGCGATGCGTGCAGGCAAGCCCGTCTATGTGGAGAAGCCCCTTGCCTCGACCTACGACGACTGCGCACGCATCAACTACGTCAGCGAGCAGACGGGGCAGCCCTGCTTCGTGGCCTACTACCGTCGCTACCTGCCCTATTTCCAGCGCGTGAAGGAAATAGTCGAGCAGGGCATCATCGGCGAGACGGTCAACGTGCAGGTGCGTTTTGCCGTGCCCCCTCGCGACCTTGACTATGCCCATCCTGAGACGCTGCCCTGGCGACTGCAGCCAGAGGTCAGCGGAGGTGGATACTTCTACGACCTCGCCCCTCACCAGCTCGACCTTCTGCAGCATATCTTCGGCGTGATTCTCGAAGCCCGTGGCATCTGTGCCAACCGTGGTCACCTGTACTCGGCTGAGGACAGCGTCAGCGCCATCTTCCGCTTTGAGAACGGACTGACGGGCAGTGGCTCCTGGAGCTTCGTCGCCCATGAGTCAGCCCGTACCGACCGTATTCTTATAATAGGTACGCGCGGGTCGATGGCGTTCTCTGTGTTCAACTATGCCCCCATCGAGCTGCACACCAGCGAGGGTACGCAGCTCATCGAAGTGCCCAATCCTCCCTACGTGCAGTTCCCCATCATCAAGAATGTCATCGAGCATCTGCAGGGCTTTGGCGTGTGTAAGTGTACCAGCGTGTCGGCAACCCCCACGAACTGGGCGCTCGACCGTATCCTTGGAAAGCTATAGCCGTATGAGAAATCTGCTGCTCCTGCTGGCTATGCTGCTGATGCCCTCCCTGGCAATGGCGGAGGAGCCCGACACCATACCCCATCGCCACAAGATGACGGCTGTCAGGCGTACCGTGCGAGGCTTCGACCGTCTCGACACGACCTACATCGAGCCCCAGCACTACATCTACACCGTCATGCTGCAGGCAACGAACAACTACGACTGGTTCATGCTGCGCAGCGCAGGCCCCGACGCACAGTCGGTGACTTTCTCGCCAGACATGAACCTGCGCCTGGGACCCTATATAGGATGGAAATGGTTCTTCGCCGGCTATACCTTCGAGCTGGGCAATGTCAACCTCGCACGCATAAAACAGCAACTCGACCTCAGCATCTACAGCTCGCAGATAGGCGTCGACATCTTCTACCGGCGCACGGGCAACGACTATAGGCTGCGCGATGCACGCCTGGGTGACAACATCGACACCTCGCCACTGGAGGACAAGCCCTTCGACGGTGTGAAGGCAGGTATCACGGGCCTCAATGCTTACTACATATTCAACCACGGGCGCTTCTCCTATCCTGCTGCCTTCAGCCAGAGCACACAGCAGAAGCTGAGCTGCGGGTCGTGGATGGCAGGGCTGGGGTATACGAAGAACACGCTCGAGCTGGATCACGAACGCCTGCAAGGGCTCATCGACAGCTCGCTGGGTCTCCAGAAGGTGGCACTCGACTCAGGGCTGATGTTCCACAAGGTGAACTACCACGACTTCAGCCTCTCTGCCGGCTATGCCTACAACTGGGTGTTCGCCAAGAACTGGCTCTTAGGGTCGAGCTTCCAGGCAGCCCTTGCCTATAAGAAGAGCGAGGGCGACGTCGTGGGCAACGAGCGCGACGGCTTCGACTTCCAGAACGTCAACCTCGACGGCATAGGGCGCTTTGGCATCGTCTACAACAACATGCGCTGGTATGCCGGCGCCAGCGTCATCTTCCATACGAACAACTATCGCAAGCCTCGCTTCAGGACCAACAACATCTTTGGCTCGATGAACATGTACGTTGGCTATAATTTTGGACTAAAAAAGAGATACAGGAAAGAAAAATGAAACACCATCGCCTATTATCCCTCCTGGCATCGCTCCTGTGCTGCCTCAGTGCAGCTGCTCAGATGCCCCGCTGTCACTATACGGCTGGCGACAGCATCCTCGTCGAGAGGCTCCTCAAGTCGAAGAAGACTGACGTGCTCTACTACGCCCGCCAGTTCCTGGGGCTGCCCTACGTCGCTCACACCCTCGAGCTCTATCCTGACGACGAGCGCCTGGTGCTCAACACACGCGAGCTCGACTGCACCACCTACGTCGACGTCGTCGCTGCACTGACGCTCTGCGCCCGTCGCGGCGAGCAGAAGTTCGAGCAGTTCGTGCGCCAGCTCCACAACCAACGCTACTGGAACGGCAAGTGCGACGGCTATCCGAGTCGTATCCACTACTTCAGCGACTGGATTCGCGACAACAGCCGGCTGGGCTTTGCGCGTGAGATACAGCAGCCACAGCCGCCCTTCACTGCCGTGCAGAAGGTCAGCGTGGGATACATGACGACGCATCCTGATGCCTATGTCTCGCTGAAACGTCATCCAGAGTACCTGCCAACCATCAAGCGCCAGGAGGACGAACTCACGGGGCGTAGCTTCCGCTACATTCCTACGTCGCAGGTAAGCGATACGAAGGCGCTGCGTGAGGCTGTCCACGATGGCGACATCATCTGCATCGTCACCTCAGCCGCAGGCCTCGACATTGCCCATCTGGGCATCGCCGTGTGGCACAGCGACGGGCTCCACATGATCGACGCCTCGAGCAAGCACATGAAGGTGCTGGAGGAGACGATCACCATGCGCAAGTACCTCGAGGGACGCAAGAACGCCCTGGGCATACGCATCGTCAGACTTAGCGAACAGTGATGTGGAAGCAGGGCTGTCGCACCTCGTACTTGATGTAGCAGCGCCCTTGGCGACGAAGGTCGTCGAGCACTTCGCTTAGCACGTACTTCAGCTTGTCGTTGGGCACTTGCCGACGGGTGACAGGCGAGTACTGATTGTAGTTGATGTCGAACGTCGTGCCATAAAGGTGGCACGACTGCTCTGTGGCATTATGGTTCGAGCGACGCAAGCGCGTCACGTCCTCCTCTGTCCTGAGCACGCTGCTCACCACAATGCGGTGCAGGGGCAGACCCTTCACCTGCAAGCTGTCGAAGAAAGCCCTCCCGATGTCCTGCAGCAAAATCGAGGCGCGTGGCACGAGGTAAGGGATGCTGGCGTCGAGATGGGCCATGTCGTAGTAGGGACAGGTGCCTATATAGACCACCTCGCCCAGCCGCTTCTCGGCATCAGCGCGATCCTTTACGGGTGTCACGCCCCATTGGCGCGCTGCCACCAGCTGCATGTGGTTGCTGTCGGGGAATGCCTCGGCGTAGCTCTTGACGCTCATGATGGGGTGGGGGCGCTCGCCTGCCTGAATATATCGTGTGCGGGCAGCAGCTGCTGTTATTGGAGCACTGACGATGCCAGGCTCAGCAGCTTTCTCCTGCTTTGCAACTGTCTTCTGGTCAGTAGCTTTCTCCTGCTTTGCAACTGTCTTCTGGTCAGTAGCTTTCTCCTGTTCAGTAGCTTTCGCCTGCTCGGCAACGACTTTCTCAGTAGCCAGTGTGTCTGCCTCAGCCTTCGCTTGTTGCTGCCCCATCTTTCCCGCAATGCCTGGAAAGGCACAGCGCACCAGTGCCAGCACCATCACGATGATGCCGATGGTTTGCACATAGCGGTGTTTGAGTCGTTTCGTTGCCATTTCGCTTGCAAAATTACACTTTTTGCGCCACATAAGCAAGAAATCCGTCGTTTTCTTTCACGTACCTACTCATTTTTGTTTGCGAACAATTCTTGATTTCGACGGCTTGCACCCGCCCGTAGCCCACGAGCGACTCGTCGGTGGGCTGTCTTGGTTTCGTCGATGGCTGACGGACAGAGCTGTCCGTGACTTGTCGACAATTGCAAGATGGCCGATGGGCAAACTCTTCTTAGCATGTCGTTTTTGCCTACATCTTGCATTTTTGCGTGTAATATTCAGGTAATAAGAAAGTTAGTAATAGTGTAAGCAAATTTTTATCTTACACTTTTCAAGTGCGATTTGCGGTCAAATGCTTGGAAAGGAGGCTTTCTTGGATGCGCTATGAGCGTAAGTGGAGCAGCAAAGGGGCGGACTTCGCGCTGCAAGAGCTGCGATTCGCGCTACCAAAACAACTTGTTTTGGTCAGCAAAGTATGCTACTTTGAACAGCAAAGTATGCTACTTTGAACAGCAAAGTCGGCCTCTTTGAATACCAAAACAACTTGTTTTGGTGTTGCAAGGAGCAGTGTAAGATGAGCAAACCACTTACACTGCACTTACTACCTTGGGAACCAGTAGGTTAAAGGCAATAGTGTAAGATGAATGAAATTTTCCTTTCTCAAGTTGAGTGAAAGGGAGCGGATGGGCGCGAAAGGGCCTTTCTTCTCATTGCCCTACCTCGTTTTGTGGTCTTATTTTGACGCGCTGTTGCGCTGTCGATAGCGAAAATATTCAGTCGTTGTATATAAACTAATGTGAAAAGGCGGTTAAGAAAATGTAATACACTTGCACATGTCAGTAAAAAGTTGTACTTTTGCAGTTTAGAAAATACGTATTTTAGAACTTATGGGACTATTTGGACTGTTTAGTAAGAAGAAAAAAGAGACACTCGACAAGGGGTTGGAGAAAACCAAGACCTCTGTCTTCGACAAGCTTGCGCGTGCCGTAGCAGGCAAGTCGAAAGTCGACGACGACGTGCTCGACAACCTCGAGGAAGTGCTCATCACCAGCGATGTGGGCGTCGATACGACGTTGAAAATTATCCACAGGATTGAGGAGCGCGTGGCTCGCGACAAATATGTGTCGACGAGCGAGCTCAATGCCATCCTGCGTCAGGAGATTGCCGCCCTGCTGGCAGAGAACAATAGTGGCGATAGCGACCAGTGGGACCTGCCTGCCGACCATCGCCCCTATGTCATCCTGGTCGTAGGCGTCAACGGTGTGGGTAAGACCACCACCATCGGAAAGCTTGCATGGCAGTTCAAGCAGGCCGGTAAGAAGGTGTTTCTGGGCGCTGCCGATACCTTCCGTGCTGCTGCCGTGGAGCAGATCAGCATCTGGGGTGAGCGCGTGGGCGTGCCCGTGGTGAAGCAGCAGATGGGCTCCGACCCTGCCTCCGTGGCTTTCGACACGCTGCAGAGCGCCAAGGCCAACGGTGCCGACGTTGTGCTCATCGACACGGCAGGCCGACTGCACAACAAGGTGGGCCTGATGAACGAGCTGAAGAAGATCAAGGACGTGATGAAGAAGGTGCTGCCCGAGGCCCCCGACGAAGTGCTGTTGGTGCTCGACGGCTCGACTGGTCAGAACGCCTTCGAGCAGGCACGCCAGTTCTCAGCCGTCACCCAGATCACGAGCCTTGCCATCACCAAGCTCGACGGTACGGCAAAGGGTGGCGTGGTCATTGGCATCAGCGACCAGCTGAAGGTGCCCGTGAAATACATCGGGCTGGGCGAGGGCATGGAGGATCTCCAGCTCTTCAACCGCCAGGAGTTCGTCGACTCGCTGTTTGCTACTAGTTGAGAGTTGAGAGTTGAGGGTTGAGAGTTGAGAGTTGAGAGACTTTTGTTGAGAGACTTTTGTTGAGAGATGAAGACCGTAGACTTTATATCGCTTGGCTGTTCGAAAAACCTGGTCGACTCGGAGGTGCTCATGGGACTGTTCGAGGCGAAGGGCTACCGCGTGACCCACGACAGCGACGACCCTCGGGGCGAGATTGCCGTCGTGAACACCTGCGGATTTATTGCCGATGCCAAGGAGGAGAGCATCAACACTATCCTCGAGCTGGCAGAGCGGAAGAAGACGGGGCAGCTGAAGCAACTCTACGTCATGGGCTGCCTCTCGGAGCGCTACCTGGCCGACCTCGAGGCTGAGATCCCTGAGGTCGACGGCTGGTATGGCAAGTTCAACTTCAAAGATCTGTTGGAGGATTTGTCGAG
>CAMNHM010000057.1 GCA_946539475.1 uncultured Prevotellaceae bacterium
CCCCTCCCCTTGAAGGGAGGGGAGCGGCTGCGCCAATGTTCGCAATATCACTGAGGCTTTTTCAAGTGGGCTCAGTTATTTCCTTGGTTCATCAGCCGTCGCCAGTTGAAGTATCCACAGATGGCGATGACCACATAGAGCGCATAAAGGGAAGCCTTGAAGGGGATGTCCTTGTAGAAATAGAGTGCGCTGGAAACGATGTCGACGGCAATCCAGATGACCCACTGCTCCAGATACTTATGCGCCAGTGCCCAGATGCCCACAAGGCTTAGCGCCGTGGTGAAGCTGTCGGCCAGTGGCACGTTGCTGTTGGTGAACGTCACCAGCAGCCAGTAGATGAGTGCCCATACGGCGCCGATGAGTGCCAGCCAGGGCACCACCAGCCGACGGGGGAAATGGCGGATGGGCAGCGCCTTCTTCACAGAGCTGCCCCTGATCCACCGCCAATAGCCGTAGATGGTCATGGCCAGATAGTAGACCTCCATGGCACAGTCGGCATAGAGTCCTTTCTGATAGTAGAGGACGATGCCCAGCGCCTGCATCACAAATCCTACGAGCCACAGCCACGCGCTGGCCCTATACTCAAAAAGGATATAGAGCAGCCCCAGCACGGTAGTGACGATATCGAGCCAATGATCCAACAAGAATTCAGTCATACGGCAAAAAATTTCAATTCTTCAATCCTTCAATTCTTCAATCCTTCAACTCTTCAGAACCGGAGCGTCAGGCTACCCATCACTGTACGTCCAGCCATGGGGATGAAGCCTATCTGGTAGTAACGGTTCTCGTTGGGATGGCCATAGTCGTCGAGGATGCTCGAGTACACCCATCCGCTGGCAGCATAGTGCTTGTCGAAGACATTGCCGACGTTCAGTCCCACGATGGCTTCGCGGACGCCCCATTTCGGCAGCTGCAGCGTGTAGCTAAGGTGGAGGTCGCTACTGGAGTAGGCAGGCAGCGACCGGTCGCTGTTCTCGGTATTGTCGAGATACTGCCTCGACACGTAGCCCGTGTGCCATGTTGCCTTCAGCCCTTTCCAATGGAAGTCGAGGAAGCCGTTGACGATGGCCGACGGTGAGAATGCCAGCGTGGCATCGTCGTAGTGGATGGCACGGAAGGAATCGTCCCAGTCGACGGAGGCCATCTCGGTGAAGTCCTTCAGCTTGTTCTGGCTCAGCGCCGCGTTAGCCTCTACCGTCAGCACAGGCAGGAGGTCGTAGGCCGCCATCAGCTCGACGCCCATGCGATAGGAGTCCTTGATGTTCGTCGTCAGCGGCTCGCCGATCTCGCTCAGCTCGCCCGTCTGTACGAACTGGTCGGTGTAGTCCATATAATAGATGTTCGCACCTGCGCGCAGCGTACGTGAGGAATAGGTATATCCTGCCTCGTAGTCGACGAGGCTCTCAGCCTTCGGGAACGGATATTTGTAGTTGTCGGTGAAATTGTTGCGCTCCGGCTCCCGATGGCTCATGGCAACGGAAGCATAGGCATGGTGAGGCCCCGTCGTCCAGCTGATGCCGGCTTTCGGGTTGAGGAAGTCGTAGGCCTCGTCGATGTCCAGCCTCTGGTTGTAGTAGGCGCCTTCCTGCTTGTAGAACTTATCGTTGATGCCGTTGGTGAGATAGTTCACGTGGCGATACTGCACATCGGCAAAGGCCTGCCACTGCTCGCCCAGCTGATAGGCAGCCTTGATGAAGGCACTGGCGTCGAACTTCGAAGCGTCGGAGTCGTAGTACTTGTAGTCGGCGTGTGCCAGGAGCCGCTGGGCCAGTGCGGCATCCTTGACATAGGTGACATAGCCAAAGTGGTTGCCCTCGAACTCCTGCTCGCTCAGCCCTCCGATGACATCCCATCGGCTGTCCTGATAGTGGAGGTTCCAGATGAATCCATAGGTATCCTGGTCGAGTCCCTTCTTCCGTACGAAGTCTGTCTTCTTCACGGTGGTGTCGTTGATGCCGAACTTCTTAGGCTTGTTCTGTGGACGGAACTCCTTATAGTAGCCATAGCCGTGGGTGTAGTGCAGGGTGGCTGAGGTGCTCCAGTGGTCGTTGATGTTCCAAGCCATTGTCAGCAGGTTGTGATTCTGCCAGAAGTTGTCAGTAGTCTTATGCCAGAACGAGCCGTCGGTCATCGTGTAGCGCTGGGTCTGGTAGTTGCCGTTGGCATCCTTCACGAAGAGCCCGTCGTCGCCCGTCGTCAGTTGCTCGTAGAGGGAGTTGAACTTCCCAAGCCCTGCGTTCCACATGTCCTCATAGGTCTTGATACCGGTCTTTGTCTGGTAGGCCCACGAGCCGTCGTCGTAGTTGCCGTCCATCAGCGAGTAGTCGTCATTGCCGGCAGTGATGCCGTTCCAGGCCTGGCCAGTCTTCTCGAAGTTGCCGAAGTTCTTGTATCGGATGACAAAATCGTCCGACGCGCTGTAGGTGAGGCCGCCGTAGTAAGAGCCAGAGCGGCCGCTGGTACCGTGGATGTAGCCGTCGGTATTTGTCTCGTGATAGGCACCGTCCAGGATGAAGTGGCGGCCCATCAGGCCTGTGGAGAAGGATCCGCCAAGATTGTAAGTGTTGAAGGAGCCGTAGCTGGCCGAGACCTCGGCCGACGGGCGCTGCATAGGTGTTTTCGACGAGAGAGCCACCGTACCGCCGAAGGCACCGTCGCCATTGGTCGACGTGCCGACGCCGCGCTGCAGCTGCACCGATCCCAGCAGCGAGCCGTAGGAGTTCATGTTCGCCCAGAACACGCACTGGTCCTCGGGTGAGTTCAAGGGTACGCCGTCGAGCGTCACGTTGATACGCGAGTCGCCGGCACCACGGATACGCATGTAGACCGTCCCCGTGCCCAGTCCGTTCTCGCTCCAGGCTGTCACGCCGGGTGTGCGTGCGAAGAGCATCGGCAGCTCCTGTCCTGTCGTTGAGTGTTCAGAGAGCTCCTGCCGACGGATGTTCGTCGTGGCATAGGGAGCATTCTTCTGCGTCCTGACACCGCTGACGACCACCTCCTGGAGGCGTTCCATTCTCAGGGAGTCATTGTCATCCTGGGCGTTTGCGACAGCGGCGGCCGTCGTAAGCGCCATCATCAGAAAACATCTTTTCTTCATTTCTTTACCTTTCTTTTTTATTAAACAAGAATAACGTAAAGGGGCTTTTCCGTAGCACTATCCATCCCTACGCCGGCATTATCCGGGTCAGGTCAGAGGGTATCATCTCAGCTGCCCACAAGGACAGCACCCCTTGATAATCGGGTGCAAAATTACAAAGAAAAACGCGAATGACAAAGAAAAGCGAAAACTTTTTTCAATCTGTGTTAAACCTTTGATTCCAGCGTGCGTCAAAAGAACAGAAACAGGATAACAATAGTGATTAATAATAAGTAGGGCACCGACACCCTCAGGATAACATCAGGATAACAACAAGCAAGGCGTCGGGATCCGAGTAAAAAAAGAAAGGAACTTAGAATGAAAAAGTTTGTTTTGACGGTAGTAGCCATGATGACTGTAGCAATTGGCTTTGCCGAGACCGAGAACCACAGAGCAGCAGTAAGAAACGCTGAAAACTACGACATGACGTTCGACATGCGCAGGCTGGCAGTGACGCTCGACCTGACATTCGACCAGATGGAAGCTCTCGAGGTGATTCAGTCGAATTTCAACGAGGAGATGCAATCAGCAGCTACTGCATGGGGCCCTGAGCGCAGGGCACGCGTCCACAAGGCAGTCTCGAAGGATGTACGTCAGGCACGCTACGTGCTGAACGACAAGCAGTACAACACCTACCTGATGCTCCTGGGCACGACGCTCCACAATCGCGGTCTCTAAGGCAAGAAAACTTCAGCGGTTATTGCACATCTGCAATAGCCGCTGAAGTCTTTTTTTTATATATACGTTTTTTTCGAGGTACGAAGAATCACCTCGTACCCTGAAAGAATCACCTGTAGGCAGGATTCTGGTAGAGTACCTTCTCGCTGGTCTCCATCTGCATGCCGTCTAGCTGTCCCTGCGGGATGGGACGGAGATAGTAGCCTGCGGGGATGGTGCGCTGGAACGTCTCCAGGTCTTTGTCGGTATAGCCGTTGCCGGCGATACGATAGGTGCCTGCGCGCTCTGCCCACTTCTGCGTGCGAACGAGGTCGAACCAGCGGTAGCCCTCGCCCCAGAACTCACGACTGCGCTCGTCGAGGATGTAGTCGATGGTGATGGTTGCCGGCGTTGCGGCGAGCATGGCATCAGTATTGTCGATGCTGACGGCCACGTTGTCGTTCTGGCAGAAGGTCATCTTACCGGCACGGGCACGGAGGACGTTCACCAGATTGCGAGCCTCAGTGTTGCGGCCCAGCTTCACGGCAGCCTCAGCGGCGACGAGATAGAGCTCGGAAAACTTGGCAACGCTCCACGGACGCGGCGAGCCGCCGTTCACTTTCGACCCCAGGCCACCGGCATTGTCGGTGCGGTAGATACCGATCTTCCAGTTGATGGGGTACTTCTTACGGCTGATATGGTTGACGGCCACTACGAAGTCGGCACGTCCGGCCATCTCGCCGAAGCCCAGCTTGCCGTCGGCACCCGTATAGTTGATCTTGCCGTCCTCGCTCTCAGGCACCCAGCTGAAGTACACGTCGTTGGGCAGCACCTGCATGCCGTTGGCACCCACGACGTAGGGCTCTGTGTTGCCGGCCTTCTGCCAGTTGGTGTGATAGCGCAGGGTGAACGTAGCATCGTAGCGGGAGTCGATGGCCTTCACGGCATCTTCCCACACGCCACCTTCCATGAAGTTGTCGGCGATAGGAGCCATACGCGTCCAGGGGCGTCCCAGTGCCTGCACGGCCTCACGCTGGATGGGGTTGATGACAGCCCCCGAGGCAGCCACGGCCGTCATCTCGGTGTAGTTCCAAGTCGACATCCAATAGGCGAAGTTATCAGGCGAGGCACCGCTACCCCAGCCATAACCGCTGCCGCCGTTGCCATACTTCTCGTTCTCGTCGTGGTCGGCACAGAGCATGATCTCAGAGTTGCGGTCGTTGGTAGCCACGTTGACATCGTAGAACGTGGGCTGCAGGGCATAGGGCCCAGGATTGCTGATGGCCTGCTGGGCAGTGTCGTAAGCCTTCTGGAAGTAGCTCTGAGCCTCGCTGCTGTTGCGCGTGCACTCAGGATAGGTGGGGATGTTGTTGGGATTCTCCAACCACCAGGCATAGGTCAGATAGGCCTTTGAGAGGATGAGGCGTGCCAGATTCTTCGTCGCCGTACCCTTCAGACGCGGGGTCTCGGGCAGGTCGGCGACAGCCTTCTCCAGGTCGCTGAAGATGGCCTCGTAGACTTCCGGAACGGTGTTTCGCGTGGAGGTACGCACGGTCGAGGTGTTGAACTTCAGCGGACCGGCACCCAGGTCGAGGGGTACTCCTCCAAATGTCTGCACCAGCAGGAAGTAGTCGAAGGCACGGAAGAAGTGGGCCTCTGCCAGCAGTGCTGCGTCGATGCCTGCGCTGGCACCGTTCTCGATGATGCCGCTGGCAGTGTTGATGTTGGCGAAGGCGGTGCCCCAGAGCACGTCGGAGCGGCTGCTCGATGGGGTGAGCTGTCCCTTGCCGCTGAGGTCGGCATCCTTGAAGTTGGCGTCGGCCGACTGTGCATAGGTGTACTCGTCGGTACCCGTCTCGCAGATGTTCAGGTAGTAACCGTTGCCATAGAAGTAGCGCAGGTGGGCATAGAGTGATGTCAGACCACCCTCAATACCTGTCTTCGTCGTGAAGAAGGTCGTATCAAACTGGCTGCGAGGCTGCTCGTCGAGAACGTCGGAGCAGGAGACGATCGTGGCGCCCATCAAGCCTGCAGCAAGGAAATATTTAATGCTTTTTGTCTTCATAATTCTATATTCTTAATTGATGATCGCTATGCGGCAATTCTTTTCTCTTAGCTTCTGCACCCGGATTAGAAGGTCACGTTGAGTCCTACGAGGAAGTTGCGCGTGGCAGGTGTGTTGTAGCCAACGATGGGCATGCGGTGCTTGCCGGAATACTCGCTGTACGACACTGCCGTATTCTCGTTAGCCCAGGAGTTGGTCTCGGGGTCGAGGCCGCTCTCGTTGTTGTAGGGCGAGAAGAACACGAAGGGGTTCTGCACGGTGGCATAGAGGCGCAGGCGGCTGATGCCGAAGTCCTTGACGGCCTTGAGATTGTCGAAGTTGTAGCCGAGGGTGATGGTGCGGAACTTCAGGTAGCCGGCATTGAAGTAGCCCAGCGTGGAGCCGTACTTGGGGTTGTCGTTGCTGATGATGCCGCCGGGCCGCGGATACTTGGCGCTGGTGTTCTCCTCCGTCCAGTAGTCGACGTCGAGCTGTCCGCGGCGTCCCGTCAGCATGTTCAGGTAGCCGTTGGAGGAGTGGATGGCCGAGATGAGCTTACCACCGATCTGGAAGGCTCCGATGATGGTCAGGTCGAAGTTCTTGTAGCCCACCGTCGTGTTGAAACCGCCGATGAGGTCGGGCTCCATGCTCTGGATACGACGGTCGGCAGCACCGATGGCACGCGTGGGAACGCCGTTGGCATCGAGCACGTCGTCGTTGTACTTCACCTTAATCATACCCAGGTTGCCGCCGGGTTCGAGGATGGCGAAGTTGGTGGTCTTCGTACCATCTTCCAGTGTCACCTCGTAGACGTCGCTCTCATTCCAGAGGCCGTCGTACTCATAGTCGTAGATGACGTCGATGGGGTGTCCTGGGAACCAGCGGTTTGCCTCGTCGGGAGCGGGCTTGCCGTCGGCATCGAGGGCGCCGGTCAGCTTCGTCAGCTTGTTGCGGTTCTGGTAGATGTTGATGCCGGCCTCCCAGTTCCATCCGTTCTTATTGTCGATGATGATGCCGTTCAGCGTCAGCTCGAAGCCCTTGTTCTCCGTATTACCGATGTTGCCCGTATAGCTGCTCACACCCGACGTGCTAGGCATCGAGACGTCGAGCAGGATGTCGTTGGTCTTCTGTGTGTAGTACTCCAGCGATCCATAGAGGCGGCCGTTCAGCAACGAGAAGTCAAGACCGAAGTTCCAGGTCTTCGAGTACTCCCATCCCAGCTCGGGGTTTGGCAGCGCGTTGACGTAGTAGCCAGCCTTGTAGGTGTCGCCGAAGTTATAGTTGCGAATGGCCAGCCCGCCGAGCGTCGAGTAGGGGTTGATGCTCTGGTTGGAGGTCTCGCCGTAGCCCACGCGCAGCTTCAGGTTATCGAGCCAGCCCTTGGTGCCTTCCATGAAGCTCTCGCGGGCGATGTTCCAACCGGCGCTGACAGCCGGATAGGTGTGCCACTGATGGCCCTTTGCCAGTCGCGACGAGGCATCGGAGCGGAGGGCGACGGAGAGCATGTACTTGTTGTCGTAGGAGTACATCACACGTCCCATCCACGACATCAGTCCGCTCTGCCAGTAGTTGTAGTTGTTGAGGTTCACCTCGCCCGTGGCTTTGTCAAGGGCATAGTACTGGAAGTAGTCGGCAGGGATATTCTGTGCCGAGGCACCCGTCGACTCGTAGGTCGTCTGCTCGGCAGAGTACATGCCCACGATATTGAGGTTGTGCTTCTCGGCGAAGGTGCGGTCGTAGGTGAGGATGTTCTCCACGGCCCAGTTGCGTGTCTGGTTCTCGGAGATGCCCCCGCCGTTGACGGCGTTCTCGTCCTTATTATTCACGCCCGTGCCCGTGAAGTTGCCGCCCTTCGACGAGCGGAAGTTCAGACCGACGTTGATGCGATAGGTGAGACCCTCGACCCAGGGGCATGTCAACTCGCCAAACAGCGTGTTGTACGAGCCGATGCCCTTGTTCTCGTTAAGCCACACGTCCTTGTACTGCTCCACGACGTCCTTCGTGATGATCACCTGGTCGTCGGCAGGCAGAGAGTTGTAGCGCTTGAGGTTGCCGTCCTTGTCGTAGGGAGTGGCCAGCGGGCTCATCGCCAGCACGTTGTACATGCCGCTGATGCCCTGCGACTTGCGATAGCTGTTGTTGGTCGACAGTCCGAAGCGGAACCACTCGCCCACCTTCTGGTCGAGGTTCGCGCGCAGGCTCACGCGGTCGTAGGCCTGCGTCGGCACGACGGCCTCGTCGTGGTAGTAGCCGCCGCCGAAGCTGTAGCTGCCGCCGTTGGTACCGCCGGCGATGCTCACGTCGTGGTTGTGGCTGACGCCCGTCTGGTAGTACAGGTCCTGCCAGTCGGTGTTGGTGCCGTCGCTCTCGTCGAGCGAGTTCTCGTAAATGCCGGCATACTTGCGGAACTTCGAGTAGGTGGGGCCGTCCATCATGGGATACTTGTGGAACACGGTCTTGAAGTTCACGTAGCCGTTGTAGCTCACCCTGGCGGGCGTGCCCTGCGAGCCCTTCACGGTGGTGATGATGATCACGCCGTTGGCACCGCGGCTACCGTAGATGGCCGTTGCCGAGGCATCCTTCAGGATGTCCAGCGACTTGATGTCGGTGGGATTGATATCCGACAGCTGCCCCATGAAGGGTATGCCGTCAAGCACGATCAGCGGGTCGTTGCTGGCTGAGAGCGAGCGTTGTCCGCGAATGCGGATCTGCATCTCGGCACCCGGCTGCGACGATGTCTGCGTCATCAGCACGCCTGCCACGCGTCCCTGCAATGCCTGGGCAGCATTGGTGGCTGCCACCTGGTTCAGCTTGTCGCCACCGACATTGGCAACGGAGCCCGTGACGGCCTCGCGCCTCTGCGTACCATAACCGATGACGACCACCTCGTTCATCAGGTGTCCGTCTTCCTGAAGGTCGATGCGAAGGTTCTCGCCTGCCTTGACCTCCTGAGTGACATAGCCCACATAAGAGATGACGAGCGTTGCACCTGGCTTCACACTCAGCGAGAAATTGCCGTTGAAGTCAGTAACCGTACCGTTGCTGGTACCTTTTTCCATGACAGAAGCGCCAATCAGCGGGCCTTGTGAGTCAGCCACGCGTCCTGTTGCCTGCCTTGTCTGCTGGACAGCAGCCACCGACTCGGTGTCTGCCGAAGCTGTCTGCGACGTGATCACGCCCAGAAGGCACAATCCCATGCAGAGGGCTGTTTTCTTTGCTTTGAATGCCATACTTTTCGGTTTTGTTAATACTAGAGTTAGAAAATTTTCTGCAATATTACGAACAATTATCGGTCAGTCTTTTCCCGCTCGTCTCATTTGGTTTTCAGATTGTTTCAGCATTGTTGTTTCAACAAATAGAAAACGCATATGTGACGAAAAGACATCTGCCAAAGAGCGGCCTGCCAGAGAAAAAGAGCGCATGATACAAAGAAAAACAAACAAGTTACTTTTTCTGCAAAAAAATTTTGTGTAACTTTGCAGCCGATATGTTCCAACAACCCCAAAAGAAAGACGCCATGACCGTCGAGCGACATCCGCTGCAGCCCTTCCTGCCACCGCAGGCCCGCCTACTGATGCTGGGCAGCTTCCCACCGTCGAAACAGCGGTGGTCGATGGACTTCTTCTACCCCAACTTCCAAAACGACATGTGGCGCATCTTCGGCCTCATCCTCCACGACGACAAGGACTACTTCGTCGACCTACCCGCAAAGCGCTTCCGCAAAGACCTCATCGTCGACATGCTCATCAGGCAGGGCATCGCCCTCTACGACACAGCCACAGCCGTAGTACGCACGAAGAACACCGCCTCCGACAAAGACCTGGAGGTCGTGGAAGCCACCGACATCGACGCCCTGCTGCGACAGCTGCCCCTCTGCACGACCATCGTCACCACTGGCCAGAAAGCCACCGACATCCTCGCCGGCCACTTCGGCATCGCCCAGCCTCCCGTCGGCAGCTCCACCGCCTTCACCTTCGACGGCCGTCAGATGCGCCTCTTCCGCATGCCCAGCAGCTCGCGCGCCTATCCCCTACCCCTCGCTCAGAAAGCCCGCTACTACGCCGCTGTCCTCACGTGAGCAGCACGACGCCGGCAATCATCGCGGTTTTCGGCTTCCGAGTGGCGCAGTATCTACTGCCCGGATGGGCAACAGGGAATGGCTAGTCAGCCTCGTGCGACACCAAAACAAGTTGTTTTGGTTATCAAAGTCGGCCACTTTGGTCATCAAAGTCAGCCTCTTTGCATACCAAAACAACTTGTTTTGGTAGCGCAAGTGGCTAACTTAGATGAGGAAAGTATGCTGCCCCTCCCTCGCTTTGACGCGAAGGAGGGGCAGCTGTTCTGTTTGTTTGGAGGTGTGGCTCGCCTAGTTCTCGGGGAGCATGATGACCTCAACATGGTTGCCACTGCTGAGGAGCTTCTCGCGGATGAAGCGGCTGAGGGCATCGGGCGTGAGGGCCTCGACGATCTTCTTATAGTCGTGATGGACGTCGACACCGTATGTGCGCATCTTGTCGATGGCACCCATCCAGTAGGCGTTGGTCTTCGAGTCGATGTCGACCTGCTTCAGCATGTAGTCCTTCACCTTCTGCAGCTGGTCGGCGTCGATCTTCTGTGCAGCGTTCTGCATGCCCTCGTGGAGCAGCCGGATGGCCGTCTCCTGCTTGTCGGGGTTCATGGGGCACATTGCCATGAGCAGCACCTTCGGCTTGGGCGACGAGATGTCGAGCTGTCCGGCAGCGCCACAGCTGTAGGCAGCACTCTCGTCCTCGCGGATGGTCTTGAGGTAGACCATCGAGAGCACCTGTCCGATGGCGTCGATCTTCACGGCGTTCTCAAGGGTGTAGGGGCAGTCGGCCCACCATATCTCGCGTGCCACGGCCTTCGGGCTCTCGCTCTTCATGGTGAAGCGGTTGACCGTCTCGCCCTTGGCGAGCGTCTGGATGTCGCTAGTCTTCTCGGCAGGCTCACCCGTGGCTGGCAGGCTGGCGATGTACTGCTCGATGAACGGGCGGATGGCCTGCTCGTCGAACTTACCGGCGAAGGTGAATGTGAAGGTGGCGGCGTTGCGGGTGCGCTCCTTGGCCATCTCGAGGATGCGGTCGTAGTTGATGCCTGCAAGGTCCTCGACGTGAGGTATCTGATAGCGTGGGTTGTGGCAGTAGAGGGTGTTGGCCAGCGAGTCGCTGAAGACGGCATCGGGCGAGAGCGACATGTTCTTCAGGGCCATGTCGAGCATGTTGATGAGGTTCTGGTACTGCTTCTCGTCCTTGTTGATGCTGGTGAAGTAGAGGTAGACGAGCTGGAACATCGTCTCAAGGTCCTTCGGTGTGGAGTGAGCCGTGACGTACTGGCGTGAGTCGCTCAGCGAGAGGTTGGCGTTGACGTTCTTGCCGGCGAGCGCCTTCTCGAGCTCCGTGGCGGTGAAGTTACCGAGTGCGCTGATGCCGATGACCTCGTTGAAGAGCTTCAGGTTGTTGATGTCAGCCTTCGAGGTATAGACGCTGTTGCCACCGGGGGCCCATGCCGACATCTGCACCTCGTCGTCCTTGTAGTCCGTGGGCTTGAGGATGACGGTGGCGCCGTTGGAGAGCTTCAGCTCCTTGTATCCGAAGAGCTTGTCCTCCTTCTCGCTGACGATGGTTCCCTTCGCGGGCAGCTCGGGGATGAGGGGCTCGTCCTTGACATTGTCGACGTAGGCGGTGAGCTCCTCGGCACGCGCCTTGGCAACGGCCTGGCGCATGTCGTCCTCGGTGACGTAGGTCAGCCCGTCGGCCTCGCGTGCCCACTCCATGACGACAAGGTTCTTGTCGGCATCGGTGATCATCTGGGGCAGCACCATGTTGACAGCCTCGACGGGGATGCTGGGAGCCAGCATCTGCATCGTCTGGTAGAGCTCCTCGATGGAGGGTATGGGCTCGTTGGTGAGGTAGTGGTCGCGGTACTCATTGCCATACTGGTCGTTGGTAATCTTGGCACGGTTGGTGTAGGCTTTCTCCAGCGAGCTGAGGTAGTCGGCCTTGGCACGCTCGTACTCCGTGGCGGTGAATCCGAACTTCGCCACGCGACGGGCCTCGCGGATGAGGGTGGTGAGCGTCTCCATGTCCTTGCCTTCCTTAGGCACGCCGACGAGCTGGAAGGCATCCTTCGTAGAGGCGAGCAGGTACTGGCCGTCCTCGCCCTGGGCCTGCAGGAAGGGACAGTCGGGATCGTTGGTGAGCTCCTGCAGTCGGGCGTTGAACATGTTGGAGATGACGTTCTTGATGAAGACCTCGATGAGGTAGTCCATGTTCTTCTTCTCCTCGGGCTTCGTGGCGTCGTGCTTCATGAAGACCATGAGCTGGTTGATGCGCATCTCCTTGTCCTTCTCGAAGATGTAGATAGCCTCCTCGTTGTCGGGCACCTGCTCGGGCTCCACCTTGGGAGCCTTCGGGCTGACCTTGATGCCGCTGAAGAGCTCTTTCACCTTCTGCTCGAAGTGGTCGACGTCGATGTCACCCACGACGATGATGGCCTGGTTGTCGGGGCGATACCACTTCTGGTAGTACTTTTTCAGGGTCTTCGGCTTGAAGTTGTCGACGACGCTCATCAGGCCGATAGGCATGCGCACGCCGTACTTAGAGCCGGGATACATCTTCGGCAGGGCGCGCGTGATCATACGCTGCGAGGGGCCCTCGCCCAGTCGCCACTCGTTATGCACGACGTCGCGCTCCTTGACGATCTCGTCCTTCTCCAGGAGCAGGCCGTTCGACCAGTCCTTCAGGATGAGCATGCAGGAGTCGAGCGCCGAGAGGCGTGTCGTGGGCACGTTGCAGACGCGATAGACGGTCTGGTCGATGGAGGTGTAGGCATTGAGGTCGCTGCCGAACTCCACGCCCAGCGAGCGTGTGAACTCGATGAGGTCGTTGCCCTTGAAGTGCTCCGAGCCGTTGAAGGCCATGTGCTCGAGGAAGTGAGCCAGTCCGCGCTGCGACTCCTCCTCCTGGATGGAGCCCACGCGCTGTGCGATGTAGAAGTTTGCCACATGCTCTGGCCACTCGTTGTGGCGGATGTAGTAGGTGAGTCCGTTGTCAAGCTTTCCAATGCGTACTGCCTTGTCAACGGGGATTGGCGGCATCTCTGTCTGAGCCGTCGTGGCTGCTGCTCCGGTAAAGAGGAGCATCACAGCAACAAGCGTTTTCTTCAGTGTCATTTTCGTTAGAATTAGAATATCGATTTCTTTTTCGGGTGCAAAGGTAGTGCAAATTGATTGAAATACAAAGAAAAAAATCATTTTTCTTATGGTGGAATGTGATGATTATAGGATAAAAAGCGTATCTTTGCACCCGAATAGCTACTACACCGCAGAGTGATGGAAAGACCCGTTCTAGAGACTTGTCCGCTACTGATGCCCGCCGCCTTCCTGGCCATGGGAATTGCGCTGGGCGTCGCCAACGGGGCGGCAGGACAGCGATGGGCAGTGGCGCTGCTGCTGGCGGCAGTGCTGCTGACGCTGCTGATGCGCCGCTGGCCGCTGGTGCAGATTACCGGCATCTGGACGTGCTTCCTCGTGCTTGGCATGGTGGTGGCCCCGGGGCAGGAAGAGCACGTGCCCGACGGCGTGTGGACGGAGGCGGTGGTGGCCTCTCCTACCGTCGAGAAGCCGAAGACGCTGAAGACCGACTTGCTGCTGACCGCCACGGGCGAGCGACGCCGCTGCTACATCTGGAAGGACGAGCGCAGCCTCCAGCTGGGCATCGGCGACAACCTGATGGTGTGCTTCCGCGACAGCCTGTTCGTCAGCCGCGACGGCTGGCAGCATGGTGGCGACGCCTTCAACCAGCTGTCGAGCCTGCAACGGCTGCGCCTGCGAGCCCTGCAATGGCGCGCCACGCTGCTGCAGCGCCTGAACAGCGGCGGCGGCGACGACGATGCACAGGCGGTGATGGCAGCAATGGTGCTGGGCGACAAGTCGGCGCTGACGAAGGAGCTGCGCGCGACCTACAGCGCGACGGGTGCCTCCCACGTGCTGGCACTGAGCGGACTGCACCTGGGAATCATCTACCTGCTGCTGACACGACTGACACTGAGACGCCGACACCTGTTGCTCTCACAGGTGGTCATCGTGCTGGGCATCTGGGCCTTCGCGCTGCTCACGGGGCTGTCGGCCAGCGTGGTGCGCGCAGCGACGATGATCAGCATCTACGCCGTCTTCTCGCTGGGCGGCAGAGGGAATGCTCCGCTGGCAGTACTCAGCTTCACAGCACTGGTGATGCTGCTCGTCAACAGCCGCTCGCTCTACGACATCGGATTCCAGCTGTCGTTCATGGCGATGCTGGCCATCCTGCTCGTATCGCCGCTGATGGGTAGGCTCGTCACGCCGAGGTGGATGATGAGGCATCGCCTGAAAGGCTGGCTGCTGTCGATGACCGTCATCTCACTGGCAGCACAGGCAGGCACGGCGCCCCTGGTGGCCTATCACTTCGGACGCTTCTCGACCTATTTCCTACTAACCAACTTCGTGGTCATCCCGGCAGCGACACTCATCCTCTACGGAGCCGTCGTGGCACTGGCAATACCTGCAACGGCGCCTGTGCTGCTATGGCTGGTAGGACTGCTGAACGCCGTCCTCGCCTGGATGTCGGAATGGCCCATGGCGAGCATCGAAGGGCTGCACCCTACGCTGCTGCAAGTGGCAATGACGTACGTGCTGGAGGGCCTCGTCGTCTACTCGATAGGACGGTTTGCGCCAGTGAAAGAAGACCTGCCATGGGAAAAATGACGAAAAAATTTGGTCATAAGCAGAACTTTTGCTACCTTTGCCGTTTCTTAGGTAAGAATTAAAAATTGGCACGAATTTTATTCGATGTAACAAACGACTCAACAAACCATGGTACTGAACTATATCTGGATAGCATTCTTCCTCGTTGCCTTTGTCATCGCACTGGCAAAGCTCATCTTCATGGGCGACCTGGAAGTATTCCCCGCAATGATGGACGCTACGTTCGCACAGTCGAAGACGGCCTTCGAAATCTCACTCGGACTGACAGGCGTGCTGTCGCTATGGCTGGGCGTGATGAAGATCGGCGAAAAGGGCGGGCTGGTCAACGCCCTGGCACGATGGCTCAGCCCAGTATTCACCCGCCTGTTCCCGCAAATCCCTAAGGGCCATCCCGTGACGGGGTCTATCTTCATGAACCTCTCAGCCAACATGCTGGGACTCGACAATGCCGCCACACCCATGGGCCTGAAGGCCATGGAGCAGCTGCAGGAGCTGAACACACAGAAGGATACCGCCACGAACCCCATGATCATGTTCCTCGTGCTGAACACCAGCGGACTGACACTCATCCCGGTCTCTATCCTCGTCTATCGTGCTCAGATGGGAGCGGCACAGCCCACCGACGTCTTCATCCCCATCCTGCTGGCAACGTTCTTCTCGACGCTGGCAGGCATCATCGTCACCTCGCTATACCAGCGTATCAACCTGCTCAACCGCACACTGCTGCTGACGCTGGGAGGGATGTGCCTCGTGGTGGCCGCCATCATCTGGGGATTCAGCCAGCTCGACTCGGTAGTGATGAACCAGGTGAGCGTCTCCGTTGCCAACATCTTGCTGATGACCATCATCGTGGGGTTTATCCTGGCTGGCGTGCGAAAGCGCGTGAACGTCTACGACGCCTTCATCGAGGGCGCAAAGGACGGCTTCACGACGGCCGTGCGCATCATCCCCTATCTCGTGGCCATACTCGTCGGCATCGGCGTCTTCCGTGCCTCAGGGGCAATGGACTGGCTCATCGACGGCATACGCTGGGTGGTGGCAGTCCTAGGCATCGACACCAATTTTGTTGAGGCACTGCCCACGGCACTGATGAAGCCGCTCTCGGGCAGCGGTGCCCGTGGCATGATGGTCGACGCGATGACCACCTACGGCGCCGACTCGTTCGTAGGACGGCTGAGCTGTATCTTCCAGGGCTCCACCGACACCACGTTCTACATCCTCGCCGTCTACTTCGGCAGCGTAGGCATCCGCTATACGCGCCATGCCGTCACCTGCGGCCTCCTGGCCGACCTGGCCGGCATCATCGCAGCCATCTTCATCGCAGCGCTGTTCTTCGGATAGTCCCATCACCCCCATTAACCCCATTAACCCCATTAACCCCATCAACCCCATCCCCCCCAATGCCCAACCTGAAATCCCTAGCCAAGGACACGGCCATCTACGGCCTCTCGAGCATCGTAGCCCGCTTCATCAACTACCTGCTGGTGCCCATCCAGACGGCACGCTTCGCCGCCTCGGGAGGCGAATACGGCGTCATCACCAATGTCTATGCCTACGTCTCCATACTCATCATCCTGCTGACGTTTGGTATGGAGACAACCTTCTTCCGGTTCATGAACCGCGAGGGAGAGCAGCCACAACGCATCTATTCGACCACACTGCGCATGCTGGCCACGACATCGATGCTGTCGATTGCCGTCGTACTACTGCTGCTGCAACCCATCGCAACAGCCATCGGCTATGGCGACCATCCGGAATATGTTGGGGTGATGTATGTCACGGTGGCCATCGACGCTTTCACGGCCATCCCCTTCGCCTACCTGCGCTACCAGCACAAGCCGCTGAAGTTTGCCACGCTGAAAATCGCCAACATCTTGCTCAACATCACGCTCAACGTGCTCTACCTCATCGTGCTGCCGGCCCTCAAGTGGGACCCGCTGGGCATCTACGACGAGGC
>CAMNHM010000058.1 GCA_946539475.1 uncultured Prevotellaceae bacterium
CCTACTTTGATTACCAAAACAACTTGTTTTGGTATCGCGGGTAGCCTGCTATGCAGCCCAAAGTCGCACAGGGGCATCATCTAGGTGGCAGTCAGACGTGTGCAAAGAGGCCTGATCGTGCAAGCAGTCCCTGCGGCTTATACATAGAAGGTGGCGCAACAAAAAAAAGCTGCCAGACTGGAGTCCGGCAGCATTCATTTTCGATTTAGTTCGCTAGTTGATTACTCAGCGGGAGCCTCTTCAGCAGCAGCGGGAGCATTCAGAGCAGCCTCGAAAGCGGTAACAGCAGCCTCGTAAGCAGCCTTGAACTCGGCGTTGGTGGTGTCAGCAGCAGCCATAATCTCAGCCTTCTTAGCCTCGGCGGCAGCGATGCAAGCAGCAGAGTCGATAACCTCAGCACCCTCGGCGAGAACGAACTCGGGAACGACGGCGTCAGCCTGAGCCTGGCACTGAGCCTTCAGCTCGTTCAGGATAGAATCCTTCTGCTCCGGAGTAGCAACCAGGGGAGCCTTCTCACAAGCTACAAACATTGCAGCAGCTGCGAACATAAATGCAATCTTTTTCATTTCTTTGCTTTTTTAAATCTGTAAAACAATCATTAGTTTATTAAAACGCTGCAAAGTTAGACATTTTTTTGATACGGCGTATCATTTTTTTCGATTTTTTTTGCCTCCTTTTTGTAACTTTTTTGTAAGTCATTGTGTATCAGTAAGTTTCTAAATGTTAAAAAAACAAAGTTTTCGCTTCTCTTGATATTTGTTCAGAGATTTGACCTTTGTTTCGACATTTTTTTGTACTTTTGTACTCGCTAAGAAGCATATATAGAATCGATATGATAGACACTTCGTCGTTTCAAGGTAAGACAGCCGCCTACTACACCCTTGGTTGCAAGTTGAATTTTTCGGAGACCTCCACCTTTGGAAAGCTTCTCGGACAGCTGGGTGTACGCCCTGTGGAGAAAGGCGAGCAGGCTGACCTCTGCCTGATCAACACGTGTTCGGTGACAGAGGTTGCCGATCATAAATGCCGTCAGGCTATCCATCGTATGGTGCGCCAGCATCCTGGTGCCTTTGTAGTCGTGACTGGCTGCTATGCTCAGCTGGAGTCGGAGGCGGTGAGTCGGATAGAGGGCGTCGACCTCGTGCTGGGATCGAACGAGAAGGCGCAGCTGGTGCAGTTTCTTAACGATGCCTGGCTGACAGGCACGAAAGGTTGCTATGCGCAGAAGACGAAGGACATCACGTCGTTTGCTCCCAGCTGCTCGCGCGGCAACCGCACGCGCTACTTCCTAAAGGTCCAAGACGGCTGCGACTATTTCTGCACCTACTGTACCATTCCCTATGCGCGTGGCTTCAGTCGTAACCCAACGATTGCATCGCTGGTGCGACAGGCCGAGGAGGCTGCCGCTGAAGGAGGTAAGGAGATCGTGCTGACAGGCGTCAATATTGGCGACTTCGGCAAGACGACAGGTGAGCGCTTCCTCGACCTGGTGAAAGCTCTCGACGATGTCGAAGGCATCAGTCGCTATCGCATCAGCAGCCTTGAGCCCGACCTGCTCACTGACGAGCTTATCTCGTTTTGTGCTGAGAGCCGAGCCTTTATGCCTCATTTCCACATCCCTTTGCAGAGTGGTAGTGACGAGGTGCTCCGCCTGATGCACCGCCACTACGACAGCGCACTTTTTGCCGAGAAGATCTTGCGCGTGAAGGAGCTGATGCCTGAGGCGTTCATCGGTGTCGACGTGATGGTGGGCTGTCGGGGTGAGCGTCCTGAATGCTTCGAGGAGACCTACACGCTGTTGGATGGGTTGCCAGTCACGCAGTTGCATGTCTTCCCCTATTCCGAACGTCCTGGGACGCAGGCGCTGAAGATTCCCTATGTCGTTGCTGAGCAGGAGAAGAAGCAGCGCAGCAAGCGGCTGCTGGAGCTCTCCGACAGGAAGACACAGGCTTTCTACGCCAGTCATATAGGTCAGGAGGCTGAGGTGCTCTTCGAGAAAGCGACGCGCGGACGTGCGATGCATGGCTTTACGAGAAACTATATCCGCGTAGAGTTGTCGGCTGCTGACAGTCGCGCAGAGTTCGACAACCAGCTTGTAGACGTCAGCCTGGGAGCTTTCAATCATGATCATACAGCATTAAAAGCAATTCTCAATGGATAAACTTGCGATAGTCATTCTCAACTGGAACGGAGCGGCTATGCTCCGTCGCTACCTGCCCAGCGTACTCCAACACTCCCGCGAGGAGGCTACGGTCTATGTCGCTGACAATGCTTCCACCGACGACAGCGTCGCCCTGCTGAAGGCTCAGTTCCCAGAGGTGAAGCTTATACTGCTCGATCGTAACTGGGGCTTTGCCGATGGCTACAACAAAGCGTTGGAGCAGGTCGAGGCCCAGTACTACCTCCTGCTGAACAGCGACATCGAGGTGAGTCCGCACTGGCTGACCCCCATGTTGCGTTTCATGGACGCGCATGAGGACGTCGCTGCCTGTCAGCCCAAGCTGCGCAGCGTGGCCGAGCCAGAAAAGTTTGAGTATGCCGGAGGCAGTGGCGGCTATATCGACCGCTATGGCTATCCTTTCTGTCGTGGCAGGCTTTTCGACAGTATCGAGCAGGACAAAGGTCAGTACGACGATGCTGCCGACGTGCTTTGGGCTACTGGAGCAGCCCTGCTTGTGCGCGCGCGTATATATAAAGAGGTGGGAGGCCTCGACGGGCGCTTCTTCGCACACAGCGAGGAGATCGACATGTGCTGGCGTATACGTCTTCGTGGCTATCGCGTGGTCTGCCTCCCAGAGAGCGTCGTCTACCATGTAGGAGGCGGTACGTTGCCAAAGGCAAATCCGATGAAGACGTTCCTGAACTTCCGCAACAATCTGACGATGCTCTACAAGTGCCTGCCTGAGAACGAGCTACGCAGCGTGATGCGCTGGCGTTGGGTGCTCGACTATCTGGCCGCCTGGGAGATGCTGTTGTTGAAGCGTAACCTGGGCGACTTCAAGGCTGTCTTTCGTGCGCGTCGTGCCTTCAAGCGTTGGAAGAAAGACTTTGAGGCAGACAGGAAGGAGATACAATCCGTTAGGAGGATAAACGAAATACCAGAGCAACGGCGATTCTCGCTGCTCTGGCAATACTACGTGAGAGGAAGGAAACGTTTTTCCGATCTTCCCTAGACGTTCACGCGCCTCCCGCACAGCATTGGTAGATGTGCTCAGTGGGAGGCTCGCCGCATATTAGTATTTCACGACGATGGGCTGGTCTACCTCCTTGCGCCAGGCTTTCAGCCAGTCGTACCACTCACGATCCGAGTGGAATCCAAATTCCTCGTTAGCTGAGCAGTAGGCCACCTTGTAGCTCATGCTCTTCCCTGCCGTCTTTACCACGAAGGCATAGTTGTCTTTGTTGGCAGGCTCCTCGCTGGCAATGTGCTTCTGTGGGATGAGCACGGCGAGTCCTACCGTCTCAGGCTTCCAGTTCAGGGTGTCAGTCGAAGGGTAGTCGGTTCCCCAGCAGGCGCGCAGTCCTTTCTTGTCGCTGAATTCCGTCGATCCTTTCACGTTGATGATACCCGTGGAGAAGCTGTAGCTCGATGCGTCGCGATTGAACAGCACGTCGACATCAGTATCTCGATGACCAGCATACTGCGTGTACCGCAGGGTCATGTTCAGTGCAGGTTGCTTCGCATCGGCCACCCATCCCTTGTCGACGACTTCGACGATGGTGCGTAGCGGTCCGTAGCTGATGATACGCTGTGTGCGGCTCTTCACGGGGTCAATCATTGTCGGCTTCTTGCCGTCCCAGCCACGGAAGGCACCCAGCCCGAAGGTGTTGCCCACCCAGAGCACGTCGTCGCCATAGCCTTGTTTCTTCTGGTCAGCAGTGGTGTAGAATTGTGTGGCCTGCAGCTCGAGGCGCTTCTTGAACTTACCGTAGAGGTCGAGCGTCTGACGGTTGTCGAAGTAGATGCGAATGCCGTTCAGCTCGCTCTCGAAGTCCACGCCATGATGGTGGAGCAGGTTGTAGGAGTTGGCACAGTCGCCACGGGCAGTCAGGCTCTCGACGAAGTTGTCGTGCTTGTTCTTCTCCTTCACCTTGTCGTTGCGGATCACCATCTCAGTATACACGCGGGCAGGGTAGGTGCGGGGCGTACCCTCGGCATAGAGCGCCACGCTGTATGTCTTCTTCTCCTTGGCAGCGAGGTCGGCAAGGAAGCACAGCTCGTCGAACTGCTCGTCGAGGTCGAGGTCGTCAAGCTGGCAGGGAATCTCCTGTCCGTTACAAGTGACGAGAGCTGAGCGCACCTCGCCATAGTTGCTGAGCGAGACGACCACGGGCTGGTCAGCGCGGGGGCTCTTCATGGGGTTCTCTACACTCACTGTAATGGTCTGTTGCGCGCTGGCTGACAGTGCGCAGCCAAGCATCATTAGTAGGATGTTTCGTTTCATGTTAGTTTGTTTTTGGGCAAAAGTAGATAAAAAGCAGGAAATTACATAATTTCTTTCAATAAAATAGGTTAAAATTTGGTTAATTCAATAATTTTTAGTAATTTTGCACCGTTATTTAACAAAAGTAAAACATTCCATTGAGACGAGTATGCATCATATTGCTGTTGTCGCTGGCGGTCTGTGTGGGCTGTCAGCTACAGGCGGAGAAGGCTGAAGAGCAGCAGTCGGGGCTCGAGGTGGTGATCGATCGCTATGACCGTATCGAGAACCTCTACCTGACGCTGGCTGATTTTGCGGCACTCCATCAGATGCGTACCGATTACCCGCAGCAGACACGCACGCTGATTGAGGATGTGTTGCAGCTGGGCCCAGTCAATGATCCTGACATCAACAACCGTTTCCTGGTGTTCTTCCAGGACTCCACGCTGCAGGCTCTGATTGCTGATGTGGAGCAGGCTTACGAAGATGTCGACGACCTGAACCATCAGCTCACCAATGCCTTCAGACGGCTGTCGAAGATGCTGCCCGACATCAAGATCCCACAGGTCTACACCCAGATAGGCTCGCTCGACCAGAGCATCGTCGTCACCGACAGCATGCTGGGCATCTCGCTCGACAAGTATCTGGGTGCTGACTATCCCGCCTATCTGCGCTATGGTTACACAGAGGACCAGCGCAAGATGATGACGCGCGAGTATATCGTTCCCGACTGCCTGAGCTTCTACCTTCTGAGCCTGTTCCCCCTTCCCGATCCTGATGCTACGACTGACGAGCAGCGTCGCTGGCACATGTCGAAGATTCAGATGGTGGTCAATAACGTCATAGGGCGCAAGGTGTTTGCAGGCAAGGCGATCGACCGTCTGGAGCACTATCGCAAGGCCCATCCGCAGATGTCGACCCGAAAGTTGCTGATGCTCGATGCGATCTGATCCGCCCCCTCCTTGTTCTCCCGATTTTTTCGTAATTTGTGCTCATTCGTTTCCATACAATATCGGGGACGGAGTCGCTGCTTTATGCATTTTCTTGCGTTAATAAACTGAAAATGCAGTATTGTTTCTTCAATTCTTTGTACCTTTGCAGTTCAATTTGACATTTATTATTATGAAACTTGCAGAAGGACTAAGTATCCGCAAAGATTTACAGACACGAATAGAGCAGTTGAAGGCTCGTCTGGTGAACAACGTGAAAGTGCAGGAAGGCGACCAACCAGCCGAGCAGCCACAGGCCTTGCTGAAGGAGCTTGAGGGATGCCTCTCACAGCTCGAGCAGCTCATTTTCCGTATCAATGCTACCAATATGGTGACGCTCAATGCCGAGGGCAAGTCGCTGACGCAACTGATGGCTCAGCGCGAGGTGATGTCGAAGCGCATCCAGGTGCTTCGCGAGACCTTCGACCGCGCCACTCAGTCGCAGGATCGCTATGGTCGCAACGAGATCAAGTACGTCACCACCATCGACATTACTGCCCTGCGCCAGCAGCTCGACCGCTTCTCGCAGCAGCTTCGCCAACTCGACATCGAAATTCAGTCGCTGAATTTCGCCACCGAGATGAAATAACGCCCACGGGAGGGATGCCAGGCAAGGATGGGGTGAGCTAGAAACCCCCGCAAAGGACTGCGTCTGTTAGGAACGGCAGACATAGCTTCGGCTACCTCATTTAGGAAAGTTCAGCACGTCGTTATCGATGATGTGTCATTTTTCACGACTCATTACCACTAGCTGACCATCCCCACTGGCACCCTCCCTTTCCCCCCCTGAAAAATAGAAACATGATGAGATATCTGCTTTCCCTACTGCTGTGCCTTGCCGTCGTCTTGCCAGCTGGTGCACAAAAAGACTCTGTCAAGACCAAGAAGACTCGCCAGGTGGAACTCTCTGGCGAGGTCTACGACTCGTTCACCAAGGCCAAGGTGAAAGCCTTCGTGACGCTCATGCGCAAGGACTCCACCGTCGTCGACACGATGACCTGCTGGACCTGGGGCACGAACAGCTACTATGAGTTCAAGGTGCCTGCAAAGAACGACGACTATATCATCCGCGCCACTGCCGACGGCTATGAGGACACGACGATGGTCTACGAGCTGCGCCACATCGCACGCAACAATTTCTTCGAGCTGCCACGCCTGCTGATGAAGAAGAAGCAGCGCTCCGACGACATCTACAAGGACGTCGACCTGGGCGAGTTCGTCGTGACGGGCACGAAGGTGAAGCTGGCCTATCGTGGCGACACGCTCGTCTACAACGCCTCAGCCTTCAACATGCCTGAGGGCTCGATGCTCGACGGGCTCATCCGCCAGATGCCCGGAGCGGAGCTGAAGGACAATGGCGACATCTACATCAACGGCAAGAAGGTGGACTACCTCACGCTCAACGGCAAGGACTTCTTCAAGGGGCAGAACAAGGTGATGCTCGACAACCTGCCTTACTACACGGTGAAGGAACTGAAGGTCTTCGACAAGTCGACCAAGCAGAGCGAGCTCATCGGACACGACGTGGAGAAGAAAGACTACGTCATGGACGTGCAGCTGAAGCGCGAGTACAACCGCGGATTCCTGGGCAACATCGAGGGAGGCCTGGGTACTGACAACCGCTACCTGGCACGACTCTTCAGCCTCTACTACGATGACCACTCGCGCGTAAGCATCTTTGGCAATACGAACAATGTCAATGAGAACCGCCGTCCCGGCGGCGAGGGAGAGTGGAGTCCCAGTCAGATGCCCAACGGACTGCGAGCCACGAAGCAGACGGGCCTCTCCGTCGAGACTGAGGACCAGAACAAGAACTGGGAGGAGAACCTCGATGCCACCTTCACCTGGAGCGACGCCGACAACTGGAGCCGCAGCACGACGGAGCGCTTCGCCTCGGGTGGCAACATCCTGGGAGGCAGCGAGTCGAAGAGCCGTCAGAAGGACTTCCGCTTCTCTGCCAGCAACTATTTCCAGGTAAAGGTGCCCGTCACGCTATGGACCAGCTTTGACGTGAGCTACAACAACGGTCACCGCGTCACCACCTCTGAGGACTCTACCAGTCGCGAAGCCCTCATCAACCGCACGCTCAACGACGGATACAACCGTTACCGCACGCTCAGCCTGAATGGCAACCTAGGCTTCAACCATAAGTTTGCATGGGGCGACTTCCTCCGACTCTCGCTGTCAGCCAACTACAGCAACATGAAACCCAGCGAGAGCTTCTCGCGCAACCGTACGTTCTACACCCAGACGGGTGGGGAGGAGCTGCGCCACTACTACAACGACACCCACAACAACAGCTATAACTATCAGGCACAGCTGGGTTACACCCTGCAGCTGCTCAACCGCTGGTTCATCGAGACGGAGTTCAGCTTCAACCAGGACAGGAACGATGCTACCAACGACTACTTCCGCCTCGACTGGCTCTACACCGTGGCCGACGACGTGCAGCAGGCACGCTGGCTGCCATCCACACGCGACGCGCTGATGAAGGCGCTCGATCGCGACAACACCGACAAGTCCGTCAGCCTGAATCGCAGGCTGGGTGCATCGATGCAGCTCTACCACTCGTCGGACAATGGCTATTTCGCCTTCAGCCTGCCCCTCGAGAATCCCCACGAGCGGCTGCACTATATCGACAACCGGATGGACACCGTCGCCCGTCGCAGCTACCTGAACTTCAATCCCTCAATCATGTGGTATCGGTGGGGAAAACATAAGGGGCTCAACCAGCTGGGCTATAACATGTCGATGAGCCGTCCGGCATTGGCGAGCCTGTTGCCGACCGACGATACCACCAATCCGCTTGTCACCAGCATCAACAACCCCAACCTGAAGACAACACTCAGCCACAACGTCAATGTGGGCTTCGGGTTCAACAACGACAGCACTCGCCACTTCCTCCGCCTCTGGGCCAACGCGGGGCTGACGCAGCGCTCCGTGGGCACGCGTACCACATATAATACGACGACAGGTGCCTATACCTTCACGCAGGACAACATCGACGGCAACTGGAACGCCGGCCTCAACGCCAACTACGAACAGCCCCTCGACCCCAAGAAGCTGCTCACCTTCGAGGAGTCAACAGGTGTCAGCTACAACCATAGCGTCGACTTCCCCGTCGAGTATGTTGCTGGGTCACAGCAGCAATCCTCCCTGCCAAAAAGCACCGTACACAACTGGAACCTGAGCGAGCGCCTGGCCCTCGAGTTCCAGAAGAACCAGCTGACGGCAGGCATCAGCGCCGAGGCCACCTGGCGGCGCTCGACGAGCAACCGCGACGACTTCCAGGCCATCAGCGCCTTCGACTTCAGCTATGGCGGTCATGTACGCTACACCATTCCCTGGCTGAAGCTCTACGTAGGCACCGACATCCGCATGTTCAGCCGCCGAGGCTATCAGAGCGAGCTGATGAACACCGACGACCTCGTATGGAATGCTGAGTTCTCGCGCTCGTTCTTCAAGGAGAAGCTCACGGCCAAGCTCACGGCCTTCGACCTGCTGCATCAGCTCTCGAGCAAGCAGTACAGCGTCAATGCCCAGGGGCGCTACGAGACGTGGAACAACTGCATCCCGCGCTACGTGATGCTTTCGCTGGCCTATAAGCTGAACAAGAGTCCGAAGCAGAACTGACACGATGGAGAAAGAGAAGAAGACGGTTGCCGTGCTTGGCATGATGTGCTCTGCCTGCGCTGCCAATGTGGAGAAGCGTCTGAACGCCCTCGACGGCGTCCTTCAGGCAAATGTCAACCTGCCTGCCCGTACCGTGCTGCTGGAGTATGACAAGGCAACCGTGACACTCCAGCAGATGAAGGACTCGCTCAGCCAGATAGGCTACGACATGGTAATCGAGGAGGATCGCAACGTAGAGGCCATCGAGCGGCGCACCTATCTCGACCTCCGTCGCAAGGTGTTGCTCAGCTGGCTCTTCGCCCTGCTGGTGATGGTACTCTCTATGGGCTGGATGGGCACGTCGGAGTGGTCGCGCGACGTGCGCAACCAGACGTGCCTCATCGTCGCGTTGCTCAATCTCGTTTACTGCGGACGGCAGTTCTACCAGATAGCCTGGCGACAGCTGCTGCACGCCTCTGCCAATATGGACACGCTCGTCGCCCTCTCGACTGCCATCTCCTTCCTCTTCAGCACGTTCAACACTTTCTGGGGCGAACAGACATGGGGCTCCAGAGGCATCGAGTGGCATACCTACTTCGATGCTTCCGTCATGATCATTACCTTTGTACTCACAGGACGCCTGCTCGAGGAACGCGCCAAGCAGAGCACGGCGGGAAGCATCCGCTCGCTCATGGGCCTTCAGCCTAAGACGGCTCACGGGGTGGTCGATGCGGCAGGGCTGCCAGCCGCCAACGGCACGGTCGTCGACATCCCCATCTCAGCCGTTCAGCCTCGCGACATCCTCGAGGTGCGTCCAGGCGAGAAGATTCCTGTCGACGGTTCCGTCTTCGCAGCTGTTGCAGCGTCTCCTTCCGCCTCCGCTTCAGGCGGCAGCGACGATATCGCCACCATTGATGAAAGCATGATGACGGGCGAGTCGCTCCCCGTAGCAAAGAAAGCCGGCGACAAAGTCCTTGCAGGAACGATAGTGCGCGAGGGCACCCTGCGCATGCGTGCCGAGCAGGTAGGGCAGCAGACGGTACTCTCCAATATGATTCGCATGGTACAGGAGGCGCAGGGATCGAAGGCTCCCGTGCAGCGCATCGTCGACCGTATCGCCCTCGTCTTCGTGCCGACGGTTGTCGCCTTGTCATTGCTGACGTTCGTCTTATGGCTCCTCATCGGAGGCAGTGATAAACTTCCGCAGGCGGTCCTCTCCGCCGTCTCCGTGCTGGTCATCGCTTGTCCTTGCGCAATGGGCCTGGCAACGCCTACCGCCCTGATGGTGGGCATCGGGAAGGCTGCCCAGCTGGGTATTCTCGTCAAGGATGCCACTGCCCTCGAAGAGCTGCGACGTGTCGATGCGATGGTGGTCGACAAGACGGGAACCATCACTCAGCCCACGCCTGAAGGCGAGCAGCTGAAGCCTCATGCCGACGAAGCCTTCGACAGCCTTCGGCAGCAGGGTATTGACGTATGGATGATGAGTGGCGACCGCGAGGAGCGCGTGGCTCCCGTTGCTGCTGCTGCACATATCGACCACTACCAGTCGCAGGTGCTGCCTCAGGACAAAGAGCAGCTCGTCCGACGACTGCAGGCGGAGGGTCGCCGTGTGGCGATGCTTGGCGACGGTGTCAACGATTCGCAGGCCCTTGCCACAGCCGATGTCAGCATCGCTATCGGCGGAGGTACCGATGTGGCGATGGACGTTGCTCAGGTGACGCTCATGGGCACCGACCTGCGCCGGCTCACCGATGCCGTCCTGCTCTCGCGCAAGACGGTGGGCATGATCCGCCAGAACCTTTTCTGGGCTTTCGTCTATAATGTGGTGTGCATTCCGCTCGCTGCCGGCATCCCCTATCTCTTTGGACAGTCCTGGCAAATCACGCCGATGTGGGCATCAGCGCTGATGGCGTTCAGCAGCGTCAGCGTAGTTCTCAACAGTCTGCGATTGAAGTTCGCTTAGTTTTCTAAGGCAGACGGCTTACGGAGTCTTTACCTTCAGCTTGTCGCCACTGAGGTCGACCTCGAAGAAGTGGGGCGTGCGGACGGTGCGTCCTTGTGCGTCCTGCTTGTGGCTGTGTACCGACATCATCCAGCGTCCGTCGAACGTCTGGAAGAGCATGCTGTGACCATAGTTGGGAGGCGTGATGGGTTCGGGTTCCTGCGTCCAGGGACCGTCGAGCGTTCCGCTCTCTGAATAGGCGACGCCCTGCGTGTAGTCGTTAAATACCCACGATGTCCAGAGCATGCCTAGCCGCCCCGTTGCTGTGCGGAAGAGCCAGGGGCCGTCAGTCACCTTGTTCCACGTGAGGTTACCCTGGTCGTCGCGCTCGCGGCTCCATGGAGAGTCGCTGGCGCGGAAGAGCACGCGCGGCTCGCCGACGGTGCCGCTGAAGTCGGGCTTCAGTTGGATCTTCTCGATTGTGCCGTTCCAGTTTTGCAGCCATTCGCCACAGAACACCATGTAGGGCTTGCCGTCGGTGTCGCGCCAGAAAGTTCCGTCGAGTGTGGGACGGTCGGCGGGCAGGTAGGTGGCGTCGCCAAAGGTGTGGTAGGGGCCCATCGCGCTGTCGGCAACGAGCACCTGACAGGCTCTCCGCTCGATGACGTTGCCGCGAACGGTATCGATCTTCACCGCCTGGTTGGTGAACGTGGCGAAGTAGTAGTACTTGTCACCAATGTGGTGGAGCTCAGCAGCCCAGATCATCGGGCGCGGACCCATCCAGGAGTTGGCGTCGAAGGTCGTCACGCGGAACGGACCCTCCCAGCGGTCGAGGTCGCGACTGCGCCAGACCATTCCGCCCGTGCCTGTCATGTAGTACGTCTGTGTGGCCTTGTCGGCAAGGATGGCGGGGTCGCTCATGCGGATGTCGTGCAGCGCTACGTCCTTGCGTACGCCAAACCCGCTGCGCTGGGCTGTTGCCAGCATGGGGAGCAGCAGGAGGGTGAGGAGTGTGAAGCTAAGTCTTTTCATTGGAATGTAAAATGTTTAGTGAAGGGTGAATAATACGCGGTCTTACAATCGTGAGCCGTCCAGCAGCTTGGGGCAGATGGCCTCCAGCTCGCAGCGCTCGCAATGAGGGGCCCGCGAGGTGCAGACGTAGCGTCCGTGGAGCAGGAGCCAGTGGTGAGCGAGTGGGATGTCGGCTTGGGGGATGTGCTTTATGAGGTGTTGCTCGACCTTCAGAGGCGTGTTGGCAGAGCGGGGAACGAGTCCCAGACGGTGGCTGACGCGATAGACGTGGGTGTCGACGGCCATTGCCGACCGTCCGAAGGCGACGGCCTGCATGACGTTGGCAGTCTTACGACCTACGCCAGGCAGGTCGAGCAGGGCGTTCATGTCGCTGGGCACCTCGCCGTCGTGACGTTCGACGAGCTGCCGCGAGAGCTCCACGAGGTGGCGTGCCTTCGAGTTGGGATAGCTGACGCTGCTGATGTACTCGAGCACGTCCTCGGGCTCTGCCTGCGCCATCGAGCGTGCGTCGGGGTAGTGGCGGAAGAGCTCGGGCGTCACCTGATTGATGCGCTTGTCGGTACACTGTGCACTGAGCACGACAGCCACCAGCAGTTGGAAGACGCTCTGGAACTGCAACTCGGTATTGACCTCGGGCATCTCCCGTCGGAAGTAGTCTAGCACGAGGCGATATCTCTCTTCTTTTCTCATAACGGCTACAAAATTAGCGAAAAAGTTTGAGAATACGAGAAAAAATGTGTATTTTTGCCGAAAAATCTTCATATACGATGGATACCAGACTAATATTCGACTTTCTGAGGCAGATAGCTCAGAACAACAGCCGCGAGTGGTTTCACCAGCACAAAGCTGAGTACGACGCAGCACGGGCAGAGTGGGAGAGAGGCGTAGGCCAGGCGATAGAGCGCATCGTGGGCTTCGACCATGAGGTGGCTTCGCAGACGGTGAAGGACTGCACCTATCGGTTCAATCGCGACACGCGCTTCTCACCCGACAAGTCGCCCTATAAGAACCATTTCGGAGCCTACATCTGTGCAAAGGGGAAGAAGGCTCTGCGCGGGGGCTACTACATACATATGGAGCCGGAGCAGAGCCTCGTCGCTGTGGGCAGCTACTGGTTGCCGACGAACATCCTGACTGCCTGTCGCAACGAAATCATGTCGAACGAGGACGACTGGCTGCGCGCTGTGGAGAACCGTAAGTTCAAGAAGCTGTTTGGAGCTGCCGACGATGCCAGTTGGGAGTCGCCGCAGGGCTTCGGGCTGACGAAGCTGAAGACGTGCCCCGCAGGATTTCCGCGTGACTACCAGTATGTTAAGTATCTTCGTCAGAAGGATTACTGTGCCTGGCATCGCGTACCCGACGACTTCTACGAGGGCGATGCGTGGCTCGACGAGATAGAGCGCATCTTCCGGGTGGCAAAGCCCATGATGGACTTCGTCAATGCCGTCATCGACGATTACGAGTAAACGCCTGAACCTTAGAACGTATCTTAACGAGGCTCAGAACGTATCTTAACGAGGCTGAGAACGTATCTCAACGGGCTTGAGAACGTATCTTAACGAGGCTCAGAATTACAATCCCCACGTTGGGGTCCAACGTGGGGACAAGGTTAAAGATGCTTATTCGGCAACGTATTTAGCAGGCTTGATGTCATCGTTCTTCAGCACGTCGGCAAACTGTTGAGGGGTGATGGTGACAGGCCCTGACATAAACTCTGGGATGTTAAAGCTCTTCATGAACTCCCGGTGGAACGTGGGATCAGCCTCAGGCAGTTCAAAGGGCTTGCTTCCGTGTCCGTCGGCATCGATATGAGCGATGAATGGACGGGTGAAGTTTCCGTCGTTCCGACGGCTCGAGAAGATCACCCACCGCCCGTTGCTCGACCAGGAGTGGTAGCTTTCCGTATCGCGTGAGTTAATCTCGTCCATCAGTCGTACGTCGCCCGTCCGTAGGTCCATCAGGCAGAGGTCGGACTCGTGATGCCAGATGTGGAACACGCCATAGCGGCCCAGGGTGAACATGAGGTAGTGTCCGTCGGGCGAGATGCGGGGCAGCGTGGCGCTGAGTCCCAGCGTGTCGGTGGCCAGCGTGTCGAGCCCCAGGATGCCTGCTCCCAGCGTGTCGGCCTGGAAGACCATCTCGCGCTCGCCAAAGATGCGCGTCTGAGGGTCGAAGGTCTTGCGATAGATGTTGTACTTCACGTCGCTGGCGCGCATGTAGACCTCAGCAGCGTGAGAGATGGTGTCGCGGAACTCGAAGAGTGCGCTACAGTAGTAGAGCGTCTGTCCGTCGGGTGCCCAGAATGGGAACACCTCGAACTCGTTGTCGCGATTCTCGACGTTGCGCACCTCGTCTTTCTCCACGTCGTAGATGATGAGGTCGCTGGCGGCATCGCTCACCTCAATCTTATTCAGGTTGCGCGTGTGGAAGCTCTGGCTCGTGAGGTTTGTGGAATAGACGATCAGGGGCAGGGTGGGGTGCCACGTGGGGTACACGCCGGCTGAGATGACCGAGTCGTTCTTCATGTTCACCTTGCGTATCTTGCCGTCGTATGCGATGACGGTTCCTCCGTGGTTCTGACGGGCGTGGAACTGCATGCGCTGGGGGTTGTACCACTGGTAGCTGTGGCAGTTGACACATTGCCCGAGTGCCTCTGTGGAGCAGAGCATGTTGTCGACCATCACGCGCTCGTCGTAGTTCTCCAGGCAGCGCTGATTGAGCGTCAGCTCCTCGTAGGTGACGTAGCTGGGCGAGATGAGTCGGTAGCTGATGTAGGGGTCGATGGAGTCTTTCGAGACGTGGATGGCAAAAGGCTGGTGGCGCGTCCACTGGTTGCCTTTCTGCGTGTACACCTCTACGCTGATGTCGCTCCCTGCTGCTTTTGCAGTGAGCTCGTGCCAGCGGTCGACATCGGGCTGTGCCTTCAGTCCTCCGCATACGATTTGCTCTTCGCCGGCCTTGAAGCTGACGACGGCATCGTCGGCATCCTCCTCGACGAGGAACGATAGTGGTGCGATGTTCACCGGGACGGTGACGTCGACGTAGTCGGGATAGATCTTTGGCAGCTGTTCCGACTGGTTGAACGACGTTGGCACGCTGGCTCCCGTGCAGGCAGCGAGCGTGACGATGGTCAGCAGACTGATAATGACATGCTTCTTCATGGTCTTAATAGAGCTTTTGGTCGCGGATGAGGAAATATTCGTAGTAGAAGGTCTTGCCAAACTGCGGGTAGAAGACCTCGCGCATTTGTGCCTCCGTCATGTGTGACTGATTGCAGCGCTGCGCCAGTTGCATGAATCTGTCGTAGCTCTGCTTGACGCTCTCGTCGAAAGGCATGTGGCTGATGTCGACGCGGTTCTCGAGGTGCCCGTATAGGTAGGCAGCTTCCTGCAGGTGGATAGGCATGTGCTCCTTGACGTGCTCCTGTGCGTAGACGAAGAAGTGCTGCCAGAAGGTGGCGATGTCCTTAGTCCAGAGGGCCGAGTAGACGGCTTGCTCGTGGTAGAGGGAGTCGGGGCTGGGGTCGTAGACGAAGTGGTACATCAGGAACTGCTCGATGATTGCCTGGTCGCTGTTGAGCTTGTCCTCGAAGTTCATCAGGCGCTTGACGGGCTGGAACGTCTTATGCGACGCCACTGCCTCGTCGTTGTCGAGCAGCGGGGCGTGCTCTTCGGCCCACTGGCGATGGTAGCGGGTGTGGCGCAGCATGTCGATGTACTTGTGAGCCACGCGATGCTCGCCGTTGGCCAGTGCGCAGAGCGTCATGTACTTCAGGTATTCTGCCCTCCATCCGTACTCCACACCGTCCTCCAGGCACCAGCGATAGCAGTAGTTGGGCAGTCCGTAGTAGAAGTAGATGCTGCGGCCTACGACCTGCGTCATGTTCACGGGTACGGGTGTGTTGCTCTCCTTCGCCCCGGTACGGAACTGGAACATGCGGTCGCCCTGCTGTCCCAGGCGGAAGAGTGCCAGGTTCTTCAGCATCACGATGGCGCGCGTGGGCTCTTCAGTAAGGTCGGAGGCTTCAGCGAGGATGCCGTTCCAGTCGCCCTGCTCCATCAGCCGGCCCATGCGCAGCTCCTTGTTGAAGTTGTAGTCGTGGTACCAGAAAGTCTTCACGCCAACCACCAGCACAGCCAGCAGCAATACGTGGCAGAGCGCCCACCAGAGTGGCTTGCGTACCTCGCCTTCCTT
>CAMNHM010000059.1 GCA_946539475.1 uncultured Prevotellaceae bacterium
TTGGGGCTGGAATGTCGCCACGGTGAAGAAGGTGGAGATCATCGAAGGCCAGACGCCCCTCTACTACATGATGCCCGAAAATGGTTCGGTGTACTACGGCAATACCTACTACCGGATCCTGTATATCGGCGAGGAGGCCTTCATGGGCCTTAAGACACTGAAGGGGGTGACCCTTTGCGACAACGTCCGCACGATCTATTCGCGGGCTTTCGCGAATTGCACGAAACTGGAGGTCGTCAACTGGTGCTCCACCCTGGACTGGATCAACCCCGAAGCATTCGCTAATTGCATTAACCTGACAAGTGCCGACCTGTCGAACACGGTCGTGACCACCATCGGCGAAAAGGCCTTCAAGGGTTGCTCCCAAATGACGGAGCTCAAGCTGCCCGGCACGATCAATTCTATCAAGAAGCAGGCTTTCTCTGGATGTAGCGGCCTCCCCTCGGTGACGCTGCCCGGCTCGCTCTATGAGTTGTGCGACTCCGCCTTCTATGGCTGCACCCAACTGTATGAGGTGAGGGCCGAGATGGATAATCCTCCCTATATCATGTCGTCGACCTTCAAGCGGGTGGGGTGGAATTCTCAGTTGATCATTCCCCCCGGTACGACGGACCGATACATTAGCAAAGGCTGGACGAAGGACTATTTTGGTGCAGGCCTGAAAGAGGACGGACGCTTTTCACGCGAGGTGAACGGTTATCGTATGACGTTCGGGGCATTCAACTCATACGAGGATTACCCCGTCGTGGAACTGGTCGGGGTGGAAGCCCATTCTTATTCACCCTCGACGCTGGTCATCCCCAAGACGGTGACCTCGGGCGACAAGACCTACTACGTCCGTCACATTGCCACGGGCGCTTGCCAGAATATACTGGGAATACAGTCCCTCGTCCTGCCGTCGTCGGTGCAGAAAATCGAGAGTAAGGCCTTCCAGATGCTCAACAGTCTCACCTCGGTCACCGTCGAGGGCCTCACCGTTCCCTACATCAGCAGCGACGCCTTCCCAGGTCACCATGCCACGTGTCAGGCCCGCATCCCGTTCAGCGAGGCCTCGACCTACGAGGCCCGCGGCTGGACCACGACGCAGTTCCCCGGCGGCATCTATCCCGAGACCATCTTCACGGCCGAGACGGAGGAGGGCGACAGCGTGACCTATAAGGTGACGGGGCTGAATCCCTGGACTGTCCAGGTGGGCACGGGCGACGCTCCGGCCATCGACGTGGCTACCGCGGGCGCGCTGACATTGCCCCAGACGGTGAAGTACGCTGACCTTGTGGTTCCATCGACCTTGACCGTGACCGCCATCGCCGCGGGAGCTTTCGAGTATTGCACCGGCCTGACCACGGTGTCGCTGCCCGCCACGCTGACGGCCATCGGCGACCGTGCCTTCGGCGGCTGCTCGGCCCTGGCCGAGGTCTATTCGCAGATCCGAAAGCCCTTCACGATTAACGATCAGGTGTTCACTGGCCTCCCGGAAGACGCCAAGCTCTACGTGCCGCAAGGCACTGACCAGTTGTATCACGACGCAGAATGGTATTTCTATTTCAAAGGCGGCATCGTCAACGGCGAGACCTTCGAAGAGGACGGCATGACGTTCCTCAAGACGGGCCAATCGACCGTTGCCGTCGGCGATGGCAACGATCCCGCCGTCGACAAGTCGACAGCCGGAGCGCTGGAGATTCCCACCACGGTGGAGCACGATGGCACGACCTACACCGTGACGGCCCTGTCATGGGGAGCCTTCTACGGCTGCGCCGCACTCACCTCAGTGACCATCCCCGAGGGCATCACTGAGATTCCCTCCACCGCCTTCTGTCGTTGCACGGCGCTGGAGACTGTCGCTTTGCCTTCAACGCTGATCACCATTGATAACTATGCCTTCAGAGGATGTTCTGCATTGAAATCCATCGATCTGCCCGAGGGACTTACGACCATCAATAACCTTGCATTCTACGAATGTACGGGGCTGACGGAGTTGACCCTGCCCAGCACGCTCACCAGCATGACGAGCTCCTTTTATTCGTGTACCGGCCTGACCCATGTCTATTCGAACATCATGACGCCGTTCGAGACCGATGCCTTCTTCTACATCAACAAAGACGTCTGTGTCCTGACAGTGCCCCTCGGCATGAGCGAAGCCTACATCAACTGCCATGGCTGGAACGACGGAACCGCCGAAGTCTACGACGATAAGGTCTTTAAAAGCGTCGTCGAGGACGACCAGGCCGTGGTGAAGACCATCGAGGGCGTGCCCGTGCGCTATACCTTAGACGCGAAGACGATGACCGCCACGATAGGCCGCAAGACGAACACCGGCAACACGCGGGCCATCCCTCAAGACACGAAGGGCAGCGTCACCTTCCCCGAAACGATAGAGTATCTGGGCAAGACCTATACCGTCAACCGTCTGGGCTACCATGCCTGCGACAGCTGCCAGAGCATCACCTCAGTGGTGCTTCCTGGCACAGTTGAAAACTATGTTGAAGCAGGCTTCAGATATTGCACCTCTCTGAAGAATGCCGTCATTCCTGTTGCGTCCAATCAAATGTTCATGGGATGCAAAGCCTTGGAGGAGGTGACCTTTGTTGGTAAACCAACTTATATAGGCCCCACTTCCTTCTATGGGTGCTCGGCTCTTAAGAGCATCAGCCTCCCCGAAGGTATAACAAGCATTGGTAATGGTGCGTTCCATAGTTGCAGCTCTCTCGAGTCTCTGGTACTTCCAAAGACACTGACAAACATCAGTGCATGGGCATTCAGAAATTGTACTTCGTTGAAATCCATAGAGCTACCGGCTAAGTTGACTACCTTAGGAAAGTCCGGCGTATTCTATAACTGCACAAGCTTGGAGGAGGTGAGGGCACTGAATCCTACACCCATCGATATTACGACACTCACAAATCCTCTCACTGGCATTTCCCCCAACTGCGTCCTGACCGTGCCCGTCGGCACCCTCGATGCCTACATCGCTGCCGGATGGACGGAGCGCACGGAGGCTGTGCCCGACGGACTGTTCTATAAGGTCGTGGAAGAGACCGTCGAGGACAACCACACCTTCCTGCTGGCTGGCGAGGGCGTCCGGGCGTGGGTGGAGTGGACCCAGAACGGCGTCCGTCAGGAGCGCACCCTCACCAACGGCATCATCGAGACGGGCTACCTCAACGACGTGGGCATCGCCGATGCCTATCTCTACTACATCGCTGACGACGGCTACGAAGTGCGCATCCTGAAGAATGGCGAGGACATGATCGAGGGCTTCGCCTACGACAATGGTGAAGAAATGGGGCTGCCCTGCAAGAACTACCTGATTCTCGACGAGCCGGGCACCGTCGACCCCAAGACCACATGGGTCGTCTACGCTATCCGAAAGCAGACGGATGCCAACGTGGGCGACGTCAACCAGGACGGCTCAATCACCATTGCCGACGTGTCGTCCCTCGTCGACGTCATCCTGGGCAAGGCCGTCATGCCCGGCCCCATCAGCAACGTGTCGCTCGACTACGACGTCGTGCTGAAGCCCGACGGCAACTACACCACACTCAGCATCCCCGTCAGCGACCGCCTCGTCAGCGCCTTCACCCTCGCGCCCGCACAGATCGCCTCGAAGCTGCTCACACAGCCCGCAGAGCCGCAGAACGGCGAGGTGGAGCTGGTGGCATATAATGCCGACGGAACGGCCAACACGTCGTATGCCACCAACAATTCGAGCGGTGAGCTGGGCTACTGGTTCTCGGCCGATGGCTACCCCGGCAGTTGGGATGCCACGGCATCGAAGGCCGCCGTCTGGTTCGACAAGAACGCTGCGCAGTTCGTCGTGTCGTGCCATCCCCAAGCCGCATCCGGCGACGCCCTCACCGCCAAGCTGGTGCTCATCTACAAGAACGACAGCGGCGAGACAGCCACCGCCACCGTCAATTTCCACATCACCTACGACGCTGAGGCCACCAACGCAGCCACCCTGCGGTAAAGGCCGTCGCGCAGGGCGACAGCTGCCGCCCTGTGCGCGTGAATAAAGTATCATGTATAACCCATCAAACAACAACAGTAATATGAAAAATCATCCTTCTCCTTCAGCCCTCATTTTTGGGGGTGCAGATTGGCTAAGGTTTAGCCTGTTGTCGCTATTTTTGCTTGCTTTTTCCCTTTCTCCGTTGCAGGCACAGACATCCTATGCCTTTTATATCTGCGGCACGCGGGTGACGAGCGCCAACGCAGCCGACATTCTGGGCGACGGAGTCTTCAGCTACAATGAAGCCACAAAGACGCTCACCATAAGCGGCGACGCCAGGACGCCCACCGCAGATGATGAAGGCGAAGAATATGGAGTCATCACGAATAATGAAATTGAAGATCTCACCATCTATATAACGAAAGATCTTACGCTCGAAAGTGGAGGTGAGGATTGTATTTACAGTACTAAAAACCTCATTCTTAAGGGAGAGGGGAAATTGACTTTGGACTCGCGTGAAGGATGCGGTATCTGGTTTGGAGCCCAGTGCACTATTGAGGACATGTCCATCTATAGTTGGGGTGATTTTTATGCGGATGACGATAACAAATCGTTGGTGATACGCAACTCCGACGTCGAGGTATATTATGCCTATGGCGCCATCTACTGCAAAAAAATCACGCTCGAAGGATGTTACATCGCGCTGCCCGAAAATGGGACGCTGTATGATAATAACGGCGAGCGGGCCATTAAAGTAATAATCAAGAAGATTGAGCCCAAGCCCTTCGCCGTATGGAGTGCAGACAGCAAGACACTCTACTTCGGCAATGGGGCCATCCCGGATGAAGGTGCCCAATATACCGCCGAGGATGGCACGACGGTGACTGCCACCAGCGTATGGAGCGGCACCGACATCACCAGCTCGCCGACCGAAACTGTTCCGGCATGGAACACGACTGCCAGCGACGGTGCCAGACATAACTGCCAGAAAGTGGTCTTCCAGCCCTCGTTTGCCACCGTGAAGCCCACCAGCCTCTACAGCTGGTTCTATGGCTTCAGCAAAGTGAACGCCATAGAAGGCATGGAGAACTTCGACACCAGCGAGGCGACGACCACTGCCAGTATGTTCATCCGCTGTACTTCACTTGCCACGCTCGACCTGTACCACTTCGACACGTCGAAGGTGAACGACATGAGTAGCATGTTCTATTACTGCACGGGGCTGACCACCATCTACTGTGCCGACAAATGGAGCTGCCCCTCGTCCTCGCTTATGTTCGGCAACTGTAAGAACCTGAGGGGAGCCCTCGCATTTACTTCATCCAATGTCGACGTCACCTTTGCCAATCCCGACACAGGCTACTTCACCCGCAAGGCGGTGAAGGGCGACGTCAACGGCGACGGCCAGGTGACCATCGCCGACATGACTGAGCTCATCAACATCATCCTGGGCAAGGCCGTCATGCCCGGCCCCATCAGCAACGTGTCGCTCGACTACGACGTCGTGCTGAAGCCCGACGGCAACTACACCACACTCAGCATCCCCGTCAGCGACCGCCTCGTCAGCGCCTTCACCCTCGCGCCCGCACAGATCGCCTCGAAGCTGCTCACACAGCCCGCAGAGCCGCAGAACGGCGAGGTGGAGCTGGTGGCATATAATGCCGACGGAACGGCCAACACGTCGTATGCCACCAACAATTCGAGCGGTGAGCTGGGCTACTGGTTCTCGGCCGATGGCTACCCCGGCAGTTGGGATGCCACGGCATCGAAGGCCGCCGTCTGGTTCGACAAGAACGCTGCGCAGTTCGTCGTGTCGTGCCATCCCCAAGCCGCATCCGGCGACGCCCTCACCGCCAAGCTGGTGCTCATCTACAAGAACGACAGCGGCGAGACAGCCACCGCCACCGTCAATTTCCACATCACCTACGACGCTGAGGCCACCAACGCAGCCACCCTGCGGTAAAGGCCGTCGCGCAGGGCGACAGCTGCCGCCCTGTGCGCGTGAATAAAGTATCATGTATAACCCATCAAACAACAACAGTAATATGAAAAATCATCCTTCTCCTTCAGCCCTCATTTTTGGGGGTGCAGATTGGCTAAGGTTTAGCCTGTTGTCGCTATTTTTGCTTGCTTTTTCCCTTTCTCCGTTGCAGGCACAGACATCCTATGCCTTTTATATCTGCGGCACGCGGGTGACGAGCGCCAACGCAGCCGACATTCTGGGCGACGGAGTCTTCAGCTACAATGAAGCCACAAAGACGCTCACCATAAGCGGCGACGCCAGGACGCCCACCGCAGATGATGAAGGCGAAGAATATGGAGTCATCACGAATAATGAAATTGAAGATCTCACCATCTATATAACGAAAGATCTTACGCTCGAAAGTGGAGGTGAGGATTGTATTTACAGTACTAAAAACCTCATTCTTAAGGGAGAGGGGAAATTGACTTTGGACTCGCGTGAAGGATGCGGTATCTGGTTTGGAGCCCAGTGCACTATTGAGGACATGTCCATCTATAGTTGGGGTGATTTTTATGCGGATGACGATAACAAATCGTTGGTGATACGCAACTCCGACGTCGAGGTATATTATGCCTATGGCGCCATCTACTGCAAAAAAATCACGCTCGAAGGATGTTACATCGCGCTGCCCGAAAATGGGACGCTGTATGATAATAACGGCGAGCGGGCCATTAAAGTAATAATCAAGAAGATTGAGCCCAAGCCCTTCGCCGTATGGAGTGCAGACAGCAAGACACTCTACTTCGGCAATGGGGCCATCCCGGATGAAGGTGCCCAATATACCGCCGAGGATGGCACGACGGTGACTGCCACCAGCGTATGGAGCGGCACCGACATCACCAGCTCGCCGACCGAAACTGTTCCGGCATGGAACACGACTGCCAGCGACGGTGCCAGACATAACTGCCAGAAAGTGGTCTTCCAGCCCTCGTTTGCCACCGTGAAGCCCACCAGCCTCTACAGCTGGTTCTATGGCTTCAGCAAAGTGAACGCCATAGAAGGCATGGAGAACTTCGACACCAGCGAGGCGACGACCACTGCCAGTATGTTCATCCGCTGTACTTCACTTGCCACGCTCGACCTGTACCACTTCGACACGTCGAAGGTGAACGACATGAGTAGCATGTTCTATTACTGCACGGGGCTGACCACCATCTACTGTGCCGACAAATGGAGCTGCCCCTCGTCCTCGCTTATGTTCGGCAACTGTAAGAACCTGAGGGGAGCCCTCGCATTTACTTCATCCAATGTCGACGTCACCTTTGCCAATCCCGACACAGGCTACTTCACCCGCAAGGCGGTGAAGGGCGACGTCAACGGCGACGGCCAGGTGACCATCGCCGACATGACCGAGCTCGTCGACATCCTGCTGGCCAGATAGCCGCTGCCATGACAGAAAAGGAGCCGGAAGTGCTATGCGCCTCCGGCTCTAATATCGGCGCGTCTTGACGCTCTTTTTGCCTAAAAGATACAAAAAGACAGGCGAAAATAACGAGATTTCCAAATCGAGCTGACCACTCTGCAAGTTACATCACCAAGTGCTTCATGGGGTGGCCGCCCCAGAGATTGTCGTCGACATAGCGGAAGCCGACGGAGGCATAGAGTGCTTCGCCGGCAGGATTGCCCTTGTCGACCAAGAGGCCGACGCAGGGCTGCCCCATGCCGTCGGCCCGCTCCTTGGTGGCCAGCAACAACCGGCGGGCGATTCCCCTACGGCGATACTCGGGCACCACGGCCAGAGAGTCGAGATAGAGCTCGCCAGCCGACGTCTCGTCGCCCATCGCCGTATGGTCCTTGCCCAAAGCCAGCCTTGCTGCCTCGATGAAAGCCTTGCGGAGCGCATGCAGCTGTCCGCCGTCGTAGCTGACGGCGATGCCTACGACGTCGTCGCCATCCATCGCCACCAGGGTGTTCGCGTAGCTGTACTGCGAGTCGTCGTGCTCCACCAGCTCTGTCATCATCTTGCGAAAGTCGGCAAGGCCGTGACCCTCGCCACAGAAGTAGAGGCAGCAGTCGTCGGTCATGGCCATCATGATCAGCCGTGCGATGTCGGCAGCCTGCTCGCGTCGGGCCTTGAGTATGCTGATCATTCGCTGAAAAACCGGCTGAAGGCTTTTACACAATATACATGATCGGCCACGCTGCCCGTCTCGCGACAGCTGTGCATGGCGAGGATGGCATTGCCCATATCGACGCCCCTTACGGGAATCGACGATGCGAGGATGTTTCCGAGGGTGCTGCCACCAGCGACGTCGGAGTGGTTGACGAAGCGCTGACAGGGCACACCGGCCTCCCGGCACATCTCTGCGAAGACAGCTGCGGAGACGGCATCGCTGGCATACTTCTGGGCAGCATTGAACTTGACGACAGGCCCTCCGCCGAGCACCGGATGGTTCGTCGGGTCGTACTTCTCGCTATAGTTGGGATGCCAGGCATGGGCATTGTCGGCCGAGATCATGAATGCCCGTTCGACGGCTTGGCAGAAGAGCTCCTCGCCTGCTGCGCCGCCTTCCGGCGACTTACCCGCCGCGCTGCGCTGAGCCAGGGCAATGCGCCTGAGCATCATCGACAGGAACGGGCTTCCGGCGCCCTGTTTGGTTTGCGAGCCCGTCTCCTCGTTGTCGAAGATGGCCAGCACCTTCGTGGCATCGGTAGTGTCGGTGGCAATCATCGCCTCCAGACCTGCGAAGCACATGGAGAGGTCGTCCAGGCGTCCGGAAGAGATGAACTCGTCGTGGGCTCCAAAGGTGCAGGCAGGGGTGGCATCAGCCAGGTAGAGGTCGAAGTCGAGGATGTCCTGCTGCCGGATATGCAGCTCGTCGCAAATGATGTTTACCAGCAGGCCTCCACGCTCCAGTTCATCGCCGATGATGCCCAGTATGGGCAGCATGTCCTTCTGCTTGCTCAGCGCCACGCCGTCGTTCACCTGACGATTGAAGTGGATGGCGAGGTTGCTGATTTGCAGCAGCGGCCGCTTGACGTGCAGCAGCAGCGTTCGGGGCGAGAGTGCATCCTCGCCGCGCACGATGACCCGCCCGGCAATGGTCAGCGGACGGTCGAACCAGGTCGACATGATCGGCCCTCCATAGACCTCCGTATTGAGTTTCACGATGCCACCCTCGCAGAGCATCTCGGCGTTGGGCTTGATGCGGAATGTGGGCGAGTCGCAGTGAGCACAGATCATGCGGAATCCGGCGTCGGCCATCGCCTTCCGTCCGATATGAAAGGCATAGACGGACGAGTCGTTCTTCATCACATAGAATTTGTCGCCGACCTTTATCTGACCTAAAGGCTCGCGGGGGTCAAAGTGCCGATAGCCGTTCTGCTGGAGGCACTGTGCAATGTTGTGTGCCGCCAGGAAGTTCACTGGCGAAGCATCCAGAAAGTCGAATAGTCGTTGTATCATATCTCAGTTATTAGTTGATTCCAAGGAGTTGTAAGACTGGTGGTTATGGGTCAGCTCAATGGCTTGCTTCCCTGTCAGGTGCTCAATGTCGAAGCGGATGGCCACCATTCGGGCAAAGCCGTGCTGCAGCTCTTTCTGCAAGGCTTCCTCCTGATTCGGGTTGAAGCGGTTGCCGAGGAGCCTGGCGATCGCCATTTTCTCTTGGTGCCCTTCCTCGACGTCGCCAGCAACGCTGTCACCCGCCTCGTCGTCCACGATGTGGATTCTGCCGAAGGCTATCACGCTGCGGAAGTAGGTGGTGTACTCGGCGGGCTTCACGTCGTCCTGATCGATGACGCAGAAGGACGCCTTGTCACAGTTGCGGATGGCGTCGACCTTATGCCCGCTCATGGCGCTGTGGAAGTACAGCTTGCCGTCGTCGTAGACATAGCTCATGGGCACGGCGTAGGGGTAGCCCCTATCGCCGAGCAAGGCCAATGTGCCGGAAGTGGCTCTGCGGAGTATGCCAATGCACTCTTCCTCTGGAAGCTGCTGGCGCTTGCGTCTCATCGCTCTGAATTCCATATCACTTCTATATCTTTTGCTTAATGTTTCTAGTGGGGGCTGTATTATTGCCCATGCCTGCTTTCGTTTAACGAATAGTTTGCTGCAAAGTTACGCATTATTCTTTAGATTCCTATAAAAAATCTGCATTTTTTTCAAAAACGCCTCCCCTCCTCCCTAAATCGCTCAAAGCACCTTTATATAAAGACGTTCTCAGAAGGGAGGTGTTTGCGGAACACCTCCCTAACACCTCCCTTGGTCTCCTCACCATCGCTTTCCATTGGAGGGAGGTGTCAGGGAGGTGTTTCGGGACACCTCCCTTCGCAAATTGCCTGTCTGCAAAGGCTTTTCCAGCAATTTAGGGAGATAGTGAGGTCTTTTTTGCAATTCTGCGAAAAAGGCACGCTCCCACGCTGGAAACAGCACGCTAGTATCGGACGGAGAGCACGCTAGTATCGGACGGAGAGGGCGCTAGTATCGGACGGAGAGGGCGCTAGTATGGTACTAACAAACCATCCGCTCGGCACTAGCGTCCCCTCCATCAGATGGTCGAGCGTGGGAATCATTTGCGCAAATTCCTCTTCGGTCATTCCCTTTTCGCGAAGCACCGTGGCCATGCAGTCGTTCGCGACCAAACTACTTCAGCTTTATCACGTCCGCCCAGCGCGTAGTGGGATTCTTGCTCTTGAAGTCGTGCTTGATGGCATTGGCAAAGACATCGGCCTTGCCCTTGCCGTCTTTGCGCGTATATTGCTGCGAACCGATGACCACCGTTTCAGAGCCGTTCATGCGGTTGATGCGGTCGACCACCTCGTCCAGGCGGCGCATCTTCTGGATTTGCTCGGCACTGACGTCGAAAAGGTCTTGCTGGATGGGCGAATCGGGCGCGATGCCCATCACGACGACTCCGGCTTTCTTGTACTGATAGCCTCGCCGGAATATCTTCTGAAGGACATCGCAGGCGGCCTTAACGATGGGGATGGTTGAACTGGTGGGCGTGACGAGCCGTGTCTCCTGAAAGTTCCAGTATTGAGCGAGGTCCTCACGGAAAGCATTGGTGTTGACGAACACGCCGACGATGGTGGCCACCGTGCTCTGCATCCGCAGCTTCTCAGCACAACGGGCGGCATAGTTGGCAACCTGAGTGCGGAGACTTTCATAGTCGGAAATCATTCCGTTGAACGAGCGGCTGGTGCAGATGCTCTTCTTGGCATGCTGACGGTCGTCTACGGCCAGCTCCTCATTCGGCACGACGTCCTCGCCATTGAGCTCCTGCCACGTGCGTACAATATTAATATTGTTGAAGGTCTGCCTCACCCAGTCTTTATGATGCCGGGCAAAGTCGAGAGCCGTCTTCACGCCATACGACTGCAGCCTTGCCCCATAGCGACGGCCGATACCCCATACGTCCTCAACAGGGCACCAATCCAAGGCCCGCTCGCGCTTGTAGTCGGTGTCGATCATGCAGCAATGGTTATACACGGGGAATTTCTTCGCCAGCTTCGAGGCAATCTTTGCCAGCGTCTTGTTGGGGGCAAGGCCGATGCTGATGGGCAAGCCCACCTCGCGCTTTACACGCCGATGCAGCCGTTCGCCCCACTTCTGAAGGTCGGCCAACGGGATGCCGTCGAGGTACATGAAGCACTCGTCGATGGAATAGCGGAAATAGGCCGGAGCCTCCTTGCTGATGATGCTCACTACGCGCCCCGTCAGCTCGCCATACAGCTCATAGTTGGACGAGAAGACGGCAATCTTGGCATCGGGATATTGCTGGGCCAGCTGGAAGTAAGGCGTGCCTTCCTTGATGCCCATCGCCTTTGCCTCGTTGGAACGTGCCACGACGCAGCCGTCGTTGTTCGACAGCACGACGACCGGCTTCCCTTCCAAATCAGGTCGGAACACCTTTTCGCAGGAGCAGTAGCAATTGTCCAAGTCAGCTATACCGTACATAGAGATGATGTTTTTATGTTGCAAAAATAGTCAATAAAGCGCAGAATCGAGCCTAATTTAACTATTTTAGCACAAGAGAGAGGCTGATTCGGCAGCGAGGAAGCGATAATTGAAGACTTTTTCGTAATTTTGCACCCTGATATGAAGCATCTAAATATGAAGCACCTGATAAAGGAATCGTCAGAGCAAGGAAGACGAATGCTCTGTTTTCTGACCGTACTGCTGACATTATTCAGCACGACAGTCATAGCCGCATGTTCCGACAGCGACACTACGACCGACGGGAAAGTGCCTGAGATCGTCGAGCGAGGCACATTGTTGGTAGGCACGACAGGCGACTATCGTCCGCTGTCGTTCTGTGAAGCAGACGGGACCTACTGGGGCTTTGGCATTGAGGTGGCCGGGGAGATTGCCCGCAACCTGGGCGTCGGCACGACATTCGTAAAGACCTCATGGCCCACGCTGACAGCCGACGTCCTGGCCGAGCCTCAAACCTTCGACCTGGCCATCGGCGGCATCACCATCACCGATGCACGCCGTGAGACGATGCTCATGAGCGAGGGCTATCTGGCTAACGGCAAGACCATCCTCTGCCGCGCGACTGAGGCCGACCGCTTCCGCTCCCTGGCCGACATCGACAAGCCGGAGGTGCGCGTCATGGTGAATCCCGGAGGGCTGAACGAGAAGTTTGCCAACGCAAACCTCACGCATGCCACCATCGTCGTACATCAGAAGAACGAGGAGATACCCACACTCGTAGCCGAGGGAGAGGCCGACGTGATGATTACCGAGATCACCGAGGCCCCCTACTACGTGAAGACCGACTCCCGACTCGCCGCACCGCTGTTGAGCCAGCCATTCACTCACGGAGAGATCGGCGTGCTGATGCGGAAGGGGCAAGACGACCTGATGGACACAGTGAACCGCGTCATCCGAAAGATGAAGACTGACGGCACGCTGCGCCGCCTGCACGAGAAGTACGGGCTGGTATATGCCTATTGACTAAAAAGCTTCACCACATGACGAAACTAATCATATTCGACTTCGACGGCACGCTGGGCGACACCCGCCGCAACATCGTCACGACGATGCAGATGACCATCCGCGAGCTTGGCTTGGACAGCCGCACAGACGATGCGTGTGCCTCCAAGATAGGGCTCCCTCTCGACGGCTGTTTCGAGGCACTCTATCCAGATGAAGGCAAAGCGACCATCCAGCTGTGTGCCGACACCTACCGAAGAATCTTCCAGGAGAACCTGCTGACGATGAAGCCACAGGTGTTCCCCGGGGTCAAAGAGACGCTGCAGGCACTGAAGGAGCAAGGATACGCGCTCACCATAGCATCTTCGCGCTGGCACAAGTCGCTGAAGGAGCTGACGCACGACCTAGGCATAGCCGACTACTTCGAATGCCTCGTAGGGGCAGACGACGTCGGGCAGGCGAAGCCCAATCCAGAGCCCGTACTGAAGACGCTCACGGCCACAGGCTACGATGCAAGTGAGGCACTGGTTGTGGGCGACATGAACGTAGACATACTGATGGGAGCCAACGCAGGGGCAAAGACGTGCGGAGTGACCTACGGCAACGGCACAAGACAGGAACTTGAAGACGCCCATGCCGACTATATCATCGACAGCTTCGACCAGCTGACAGCCATCCTCTCCGACATACGAAAACATGGGAGCCACACACGCTGATGCGGCTCCCACATTCTCTTTTCTCGCTGACTATCGCTTATCGGGAATGCCGTAGTCAGCCCAGCGTTCCTGAGGGTAGTAGCCCTTCAGCGTCTTCTTCTTGTCGGCATAAGCCCCTTTCACACGGGCCAACACCTCGTTCATTCGCTTAACCTTCGGAGCAAGCTCCTCACGCAGGCGGTCGACCTCGGCATTGGCCGTCTCCAGCTCCTTCAGCCATTGCTCCATGCTGCTGATTTCATCATTGGTCACACCGCCGCCGATGCCGGCAAGGTGCTTGCGCAGACCCTCTACCAGACGACGGCTCTTCTCGATTTGAATTTCTACAGTCTTCGACATAATTCTCTCTTGTTTTTAGTGATACAATTTCCGTCCTTTCCTCTGCAAAATTAACAAAAAAAATCGATTCCGCGAATGCTGCAGATGCCTACTTTTTCGATTTTTTAATACAAAAGACGGCCTCTGTTTAAACTATTTTTGCTAATTTTGCAGCCGATTTGCCGAACATGCGAATCAACGACTCTATAGCTTGGTAGAGCTTACGCTCGGCTTCGCCGCTTGCCAGAGCAAGAACCTCCACGAACATTTATGGAAAAGAAACGTGTATCTAAGAAGGTGACGGCTACCATCCTATCGATGTCGCTGCTCACCGTGATGGCCGGAGCCGCCATCGCACCCGCATTGGGCATCATCAAGGCTCATTTCAGCGCTGCACCCGCCTTGCTGGTGCAGTTCATCGTCAGCATGCCCGCCCTGCTGATCATCGTCACCAACCTCTGCTTCCTGCCTCTGAGCCGCATCTTTCGCACAATGGCCATTGCCACCACGGGGCTGATCCTCTATGTAGTGGCAGGAGCTGGCTGTTTCTTCGTCGACGACATCTATGTGCTGCTGATCATGCGGGCCGTACTGGGTATCAGCGTCGGACTTATCATGCCGCTATCCACAGGGCTCTTGGCCTACTACTTCCCGCCCGAAGAACAGGCGCGCCTGATGGGACTCTCGGCCGCCATGAACCAGATGGGGGGCGTGGTGGCCACGTTGCTTGCCGGCCTGCTGGCATCGATAGAGTGGAACTATGCCTTCCTGGTCTATCTGCTGGGCCTGATTGCCCTGGCGATGGTATGGTTGTGGCTACCCGACGAAAGGCTGGGCTCGGCAAACAAGCGAGGCATTCCCTTCCAACCGCGCCAGCTGCTGAAGTTCCACCCTTCGGTCGTCGGCATGCTGCTCCTGATGATGATCTTCTTCATCTTCCCCACCAACTTTGCCGTTGTTGCCGGCAGCCAGCTGGCACTATCCACCGAGCTGATCACCATCATCATGGTGGGGCTCGACGTGGTGGCATTCTTCGTCGGGATGGTGTTTGGCAGCGTGATGCATCGTTTCCGCCAGAGCGTCAAGTATTTTGCGCCAGTATTCTTCCTGATGGGATATGCCGCTTACCTCATGCCGAGCATGCCGATGCTCGTTGTCGGCTCGGCATTCATCGGGATTGCCAATGGTGTGGGAGTACCATACCTGAACACGATTGCAAGCATCAAGGGCGGCAGGAACTCAGCCACCACGGTGATGCCCCTGCTCTCAGCCGCCCTCTATCTCGGGCAGTTCGTCTCGCCCATCGTCGTGCCCCCGGCTTCCCGCCTGCTGTTTGGCCAGGCCGACGTGGCAGGCCCCTACAAAATTGGCATCCTGCTCTGCCTTCTATTCCTCGCTCAGGTCTATCTCACCCGCCATTTCCAGAGCTTGCCGCCAGCGTAGAAAAAATATTGGTCAGGACGAGAATCTGAACAGGGGAAAAAAACTTCGCAAAAATACGGGTTTTAGAAGATTCTTTCGTAACTTTGCACTAAGATTTAGGAACATTCACAAATATGTTAGGTGCAATTATTGGAGACATCGTAGGCAGCCGCTGGGAATTCCGTCCCACGAACGACTCATGCCCTATCTGCCCGAAGAGATGAAGGAAGTAGTAGAGGAGTTTTATCAGGCCGTCTCCAGGTAAGGAGCCTGCCATCATACAGCCAATGAACATCGAGGAATTCCGCGAATATTGCCTGTCGCTGCCGGATGTCACCGAGGCGACTCCCTTTGAGAAGTTTTCAAAGGGGAGGTTTACCATTCTGGTGTTTTACGTCGGCGGCCACATGTTCTGCTACTTCAACGTCGACGACTTCACGAGCATCACGGTGAAGAACCATCCCGAAAGGATTGAGGAGCTGAAAGAGCAGTACGCTGCCGTCGGCGAGCCGTACAATGGCAACAAGATGTACTGGATGAGCATCCGTATAGGTGCTGACCTCGACGACAAGCAAGTGCTGGCCCTCGTCCGCGAATCCTACGATATGGTCAGGAAGAAGCGACGGACAAAGCCAGGCCCCGCTTAGCTTCATTCGGCAGTTAACTTATGGAAAAATAATCTCCGTTTTTAACATCTAATGCACGACATGTTCACATTTATTAAAATGTGTCCGATAGCCTAGGTCATATTTCTTTGGATTTTTTCGATTATGACCGAA
>CAMNHM010000060.1 GCA_946539475.1 uncultured Prevotellaceae bacterium
CCTCGCAGATGGCATCCTCGCGCTCCTTCGGCGTCTTGTCGGGATACATGCGCAGAAGCTCCTCGGCGTGGATGAAATGGATGTGCTCAGGCAAGAAAGGCTTGATCTGAGGGTAGGTCTCACAGGTGAGATACTCCGTGCGGCGTATGGCGGCATATATGCGCTCAACGATGTTCTTCAGGAAGCGCAGCGTGCGATCCTCGCGACGGATGACGGCCTCCCAGTCCCACTGGTCGACATAGAGCGAATGGAGGTTGTCGAGCTCCTCGTCGGCTCGGATGGCGTTCATGTCGGTATAGACGCCGTAGCCCGGCTCTATCTCATACTCGGCCAGCGTCAGCCGCTTCCACTTTGCCAGCGAGTGGACCACTTCGGCACGGGCGTCGCCGAGGTCCTTGATGGGGAAGGTGACGGGGCGCTCCACACCGTTGAGGTCGTCGTTGATGCCCAGTCCCTTCAGCACGAAGAGGGGTGCCGTGACGCGCCGCAAGCGCAGCTCGGTGGAAAGGTTCTGCTGGAAGAACTCCTTGATCAACTTAATGCCCTGCTCGGTCTGACGCATGTCGAGCAGCCGCTCGTAGTGGATGGGTTGGATGACTTTGCTCATAGGTGTGTGTCTCTGTTGCTTCTTGTCTTAAATGGGATTCGTTTCGCAATTGTGCGGCAAAGGTACGAATAATCTGTCAAAACGCAAACGTTTCACGCGAAATATTTTGCAAAAAGTAAGCAAAACTTGACGTACACTACCTTTTTGGCATTTCAAGAAGGAGGAAATGAGGCTTGCGTCGAATAAAAAAAATCAAAAAAGATGGCTGTTTCAAATTTTTGTTGTAACTTTGCAGGCAATTAACATGCGAACGAAACCACGCATTACAACGTACGAACAAAACCAAATCCTAGAACATGAGACGATTTTTCATCCTACTCTCTGCCCTTATGCTGTGCTCGCTTTCAATGAGCGCACAGCGCACCACCGACCGCCTCGACCGCGGGCTCGTTGCCGTTCCGTCAGGATCAGGCAGCTTTGTCAGCTGGCGCATCTTCGGTGAAGAATACTACGACACGAAGTACAACCTCTATCGCGACGGCGTAAAGGTGAACGCCGAACCGCTCGACGTCTCGAACTACGTCGACAACAGCGGACGCGCCGGAGCAAAGTACCAGGTGGCAGCCGTCGTGCGCGGCGTGGAGCAGGAGAAGAGTGCTGAAACGACACGCCTCGCCCAGCAGTATGTACAGTTTGCCGTCCAGCCGATGTACTCGCGTCGCGGGACGAACATCACCAACGACTACCAGATCAACGACATCGCCCTGGCCGACGTCACGGGCGACGGCGTCTCGGAATTTATCCTGAAGCGCAACTACAAGGAGAAGCAGTCTCCACAGAACGACTCTGCCTACTGGGCACTGGAGTGCTACACGCTGAAAGGCGAGCGCCTGTGGTACATCGACCTCGGACCGAACATGGTCAGCGGCCCTGACGAGCAGCACGACGCCGTGGGCTACGACTGGGACGGCGACGGGCGTGCAGAGATCCTCATGCGCGGAGCCGACAACATGATCATCCACCACAGCGACGGTACGACGACGGAGATCGGCAACATGAAGGTGAACACCCGCAACACCGTGAACCAGTCGGACGGCAACCTGGCCTACACCAATACGGGCGCCGAGTACCTGCTCTACCTCGACGGACTGACCGGAAAGCCCTACCCCATCGGCCCCAACGGACAGCTATGGATGACCTATCCCCTGCCGCGAGGAAACGCCAACGACTGGGGCGACGGCTACGGCCATCGCTCGACGAAGCACTACTTCGGAGCGCCCTTCCTCGACGGGCGGCACCCCTTCATCTTCCTCGGGCGCGGATGCTACACGAAGCATCACATGAAAGCCTTCTCCGTCGATCCGCTGACCCACCAGCTGACCCTCTACTGGGAGTGGAAGAGCAGCGAGAACAACTGGAGCGACCCTTGGTTCGGCAACGGATACCATAACTTCGGAATAGCCGACGTCGACTGGGACGGACGCGACGAGATATGCTTCGGATCGATGGTCATCGACGACAACGGCAAGGGACTGTCGACCACAGGACTGGGACACGGCGACGCGCAGCATTGCGGCGACTTCGACCCCTATCGCCACGGACAGGAAATCTTTGCCTGCAACGAGGACGAGCCCGCCATGAACTATCGCAACGCGACGACCTCGAAGATCTACTACCGCCTGCAGACCACCAGCGACGACGGACGCGCCCTCTGCGGCAACTTCTCGAACGACTATCCCGGTGCCATCGGACGCTCGTCGCAGTCGGGCACCGTATCGTGCGTCAGCGACAAGGTCATCGCCAACGGGCCGAACGGATTCACCCTCAACTGGCGCATCTACTGGGACGGCGACCTGCTTGAGGAGGGCCTCGACGGAGCAGGAACGGAGGGCGTATGCCGCGTCTACAAAGCCAACGGACAGCAGGTATTCTCGACCGAGGGCACGAAAAACTGCAACTGGACGAAGAACACGCCGTCGGCCACCGGCGACGTGCTGGGCGACTGGCGTGAGGAGATCATCGTCCGCACGTCGGATAATAGATATGTACGCGTTTACACTACTAATATAAAGACCAACTACCGCAACTATACCCTCTGGCACGACCATCAGTACCGGCAGGCAATGGTATGGGAGACGATAGGATATAATCAGCCGCCACACGCAAGCTACTTCATCGGCGAGCTGGAAGGCATCACCGTAGCTCCACCACCCCTGACGATGACCGGACGCACGGAGGTGGCCAACGGTGGCACGATAGGCAGCGCCCTGAACGGCAAGCACGTCATCGTCTGCGAGACCAACGACACGAAGGTGAACGTCGAGAATGGCGCTCAGCCCTGGGTCGTAACGTTCAACGTGCCATCGTGGGTACAGGGAACAAACAGCAACATTACCACTGGCAACCCGAAGATTGACTATACCTACTACACCTGCGACGTAGAGGGCGGCGCCTTCGCTGGCGAGACCCGACTGGTGAAGCAGGGCGACGGCACGCTACAGCTGCCCAAGGTCACGCAGACCTACAGCGGACCTACCGACGTATGGGCGGGCACCCTCTGTTTCGACGGCACGCTGGAGCACTCACCGCTGTGGCTCAACCGCTTTACAGAGCTGAACAGCGACGGCGGACGCTTCATGGGCGGCATATCGATGGAGTACGACGCCACGCTGCGTCCGGGAGGAGCCGACAAGCAGGGCTCGACGACGACGACGAAACTGGCGATGAACTTCGGATCGCGCATTGTCTTCGACCTCTACAACGAGGGCCTCAATGCCGACAAGATCGTTGCCGACGAGCTGACCATAGCCACGAAGAACTGGCAGTACGGTCCGCAGTATCAGCAGCCAATATTTGAGTTCGTCACCCATCTCGCCGCTGGCGAGGAAGTGGCTGCCGGACGCTACCTCATCGGCGAGATCAGCGAGCCCGTCGGCAATCTCGACAAGATCCGCATCGAAGGCATCGACACCAAGCTGAAGGCCGTCCTCGTGCAAGAGGGTAAGAACCTCTACCTGGAGCTCAGCGGCATGCGCGACGCCTCCGACATCACCTGGACGGGCAGTCTGAGCAACGTGTGGAACGTGGCTGACACCGAGAACTTCAGCACCGACGGACAGAGCAACTTCTTCGTCACGGGCGACAACGTACACTTCGACGATAGTGCCAGCCAGTTCACGGTATCGCTCAACGGAGAGCTGGAGGCCGACACCGTCTTCGTCGACAACACCAAAACATACACGTTCAGCGGAGCGGGGGCTCTGGTGGGCAACACCACCCTCGTCAAGCAGGGCAAGGGAACGCTCATCGTCAAGAACGACAACACCTATACCGGCGGCAACCGATTGTCGGGAGGCATAGTAACCGTCAGTTCACTGGCTAACGCCAACCAGCCAAAGGGCAATCTTGGAGCAATGACCACCGTAGCCTCGAAGTTCGTCATCGAGAACGGTGCTGAGCTGCGCACCACAGCTGCCGTCACCAACGGATCGTCCATCCGCTTCGAAGGCGAGGAAGGCGGTGTCATCAACAACTCGGCCGACTTTATCGTCGACCGCGCCATGCTGGGCACCAAGCTCACCAAGAAGGGCTCGGGATGGATGAAGCTCAACGTCTCCAACAGCAACCTGCAACGCCTCGTCGTAGCTGCCGGCACCGTACAATGTATCAACTCCAACAAACCTGCCAACACCGTAGAGTTCCAGGGCGGCACGCTGCGCGAGAATACCGGAACGAGCTACACCATCGACGTGCCACGCGGAAAGACCGGCACGTGGTATATGGCAAATCGCTCGACCTACACCAACAAGGTGACGGGCGAGGGAACGCTCAACGCCTACTGCACCACTGAGAAGGGCACCAACTACTATGCCACACGTACACCTGTGCAATGCGACTTCAGCGCCTTCGAGGGTACGCTGCGTCCATCGTCGGGACAAGACGACCCCGACCTGCTGCGCTTCACCCTCGACACGTCGAAGGGCATGCCTAAAGGAACGATGAACATCGCCGCCGGCGTAGAAGTGCAGAACAGCGGAAAGACCTTCCGCATCGGTAAGGTCACGGGTACGGGCAATCTGGGCGGCAGCTGCACCTTCAGCAATGGTGCCAGCGTAGGTGCCAACACCTGGCAGGTGGGCAACGACGACAACTGGTCGACCACCGTGAAGGTTACGTCGAACGCCAACTTCACAAAGATGGGCAGCGGACGCATCACCTGGTCGGGCGCCAGCGACAATAGCGGCGCGACGACAATCAGCGAAGGTGAGCTGGCACTCTCCACCAACGGCAAGCTGGGCACAGGTCGCCTTACCATTGGCCCCAACGGCACCCTCTCGGGCACGAACAAGAAGACATCGGCGCTGGCCAACTCGGCCATTGTGGTCAACGGAACGCTGGCACCCAATACGCTCTACATCGACAACAAGAACGTCACCGTCAACGAGGGTGGTACGCTGCTCGTCGCTGCCAGCCATTGCGCTACGACTGTCAGCGCCGGATGCGGCACGATGGATGGTATCGCCACGCTTACCCTGAACGGCACGCTGCGCATCCAGCCGGGGGTGATCAACACACTTCAGGTGGGCGACAGCATCCGTCTGTTCACAGCAAAGAAGTTTGAGGGAACACCGCAGATCGTCGACGAATGCGGCATCGAATGGGATGATAGCCGGCTGAGCGAGGGCCTGCTCTTCGTCAAGAGCATCGACACTGGCATCATGCCGACCATCTCCGCAGCAACGCCACATCACATCTACGACATCCGCGGCCGACTGGTACGCGCCAATGCCACCAATACCGAGGGACTGCCTGCAGGCATCTATATCTGTGAAGGACATAAATTTGTCATTAGATAAAGACCAACTAAGAGACCAACTATGAAAAGGGAAAAACTGCTAGCGATCGCACTTGCGGCAACACTTGCGGCGAGTGCACAGAAGATGCCCTATCAGGATGCCAGTCTCCCCGTAGAGCAACGCGTGGAAGACCTCCTAGGCCGCCTCACGCTTGAGGAGAAAGCACGCTTGATGATGAACGGATCGCCTGCCATCGAGCGGCTGGGCATCCCACAATTCAACTGGTGGAGTGAGGCACTGCACGGCGTAGGACGCAATGGCTTGTCGACCGTCTTCCCCTCGTGTATCGGTATGGCTTGCTCGTTCGACGAGGAAATGATTGAACGTATCTATACCGCCGTCAGCGACGAGGCACGAGCCAAGAACACTGAGCTGCGTCGGCAGGGAAAGGCCGTCGGACAGTATAAGGGGCTTTCGTTCTGGACGCCCAACATCAACATCTTCCGCGACCCGCGATGGGGACGCGGACAGGAGACCTATGGCGAGGACCCACTGCTGACGGCCCAGATGGGCCTGCGCGTAGTACGCGGACTGCAGGGGAAGGACGCCGACGACGCTGGCTACTACAAGCTGCACGCCTGTGCCAAGCACTTTGCCGTGCACAGCGGACCGGAGAAAATCCGCCACAGCTTCAACGTCGAGGACCTGCCGGCACGCGACCTCTGGGAGACCTACCTGCCGGCCTTCAAGCGACTGGTGCAGGAGGGAGGCGTACAACAGATTATGTGTGCCTACCAGCGTTTCGAGGGCGATCCCTGCTGCGGCAGCAACCGCTTGTTGCAGCAGATACTCCGCGATGAATGGGGATTCAAGGGACTCGTCGTCAGCGACTGTGGAGCCATCAGCGACTTCTGGCAGCCTGGCCGTCATGGTGTCTCTGCCGACGTGCAGGCAGCCTCTGCCAAAGGTGTGCTCAGCGGCACCGATGTGGAGTGCGGTTCGAACTATCGCAGTCTGCCCGAAGCCGTCCGTCGTGGCGACATCAGCGAGGAGCAGATCAACGTCAGCGTGCGCCGACTTCTGAAAGGCCGTTTCGAGCTTGGCGACTTCGACCCTGACGATCTGGTGAAATGGACACGCATACCCATGAGCTGCGTCGCCTCGAAGGAGCATAAACAGCTAGCCCTTGAGATGGGACGCGAGCAGATGGTGCTGCTGCAGAATCGCGGCAACCTGCTGCCCCTGAGCAAGAGCGATGCCAGTCGTATCATGGTGATGGGGCCAAATGCCGCCGACAGCACGATGCTATGGGGTATCTACTTCGGGCAGCCCTCCCATACGGTGACACCCCTCGAAGGCATCCAGTCGAAGATTGGCCCTGTGAAATACGCTACCGCCTGCGACATCACCAGCCTTACCGTCAAGGAGATGGCCATTGGACAGCAGACCGCCACAGCCGACGGCAGCACCACGCTGCAGATGGAGGTAAAGGGACAGCGAACCTATACCATCCCGGAAATCCTCAGCCTGGCAAGTGGTTCGGACATCATCATCTTCGTAGGAGGCATATCGCCTAACCTGGAGAAAGAGCAGGCACGTGTCAACGTTCCAGGATTCGACGGGGGTGACCGCACCAGCATCGAACTGCCACAGGTGCAACGCGACATCCTGCGTGCCCTACACGAGGCTGGGAAGAAAATTGTGCTCGTCAACTGTAGCGGTTCGGCAGTTGCACTCACACCCGAGACCGAGACCTGCGACGCCATCGTTCAGGCATGGTATGCCGGCGAACAGGGCGGACATGCACTGGCCGACGTCCTCTTTGGCGACTACAACCCGTCGGGAAAGCTGGCCGTCACCTTCTATCGCGACGACTCCCAGCTGCCCGATTTCAACGACTACCGCATGAACGGCACCATCGGACGTACCTATCGTTACTTCCGCGGACAGCCCCTCTACCCCTTCGGCTACGGACTGAGCTACACCTCGTTCAGCATCGGCAAGCCTTCATGCCGCAACGGCAATGCCAGCAGCACCGTCACCTCCTCTGTCAGCAATACGGGAAAGCGCGCCGGCACCGAAATCGTACAGGTCTATATGCGACGCAAAGGCGATAGCGACGGACCACTGAAGACGCTTTGCGGATACCAGCGTGTCAATCTTGAGCCTGGACAGAGACAGACCGTCAGCATACAGATTCCACGTCAGCGCTTTGAGACCTGGGACGCCCAGACGAACACGATGCGCGTCGTACCAGGCGACTACGAGCTGATGGTTGGCTCGTCGAGCGCCAACAGCGATCTACAGACAATTAACATTCAACTTAAATAATTAAAACAATGGTACAAACAGACAAGGGTAGCCGCGGCTACCTCATTTCCATCGTCATGGTGGCCGTTTTGGGCGGTCTGCTCTTCGGCTACGACACAGCAGTCATCTCGGGAGCCGAGAAGGGACTGCAGGCATTCTTCATGGGCGCGCAGGACTTCACCTACACCGACGGACTGCACGGATTCACTTCGGCATCGGCACTGATCGGATGCATCATCGGATCGGCCATCTCAGGACTGCTGGCCACACGGCTGGGACGTAAGCGTTCGCTGATCATCGCCGGCCTGCTGTTCTTCGTCTCAGCACTGGGATCGATGACCCCCGAGTTCCTCTTCTTCGAGCACGGCAAGCCCAGCTACTCGCTGCTCGTGATGTTCAACTTCTACCGCGTCATCGGTGGCATCGGCGTAGGACTGGCATCGGCCATCTGCCCAATGTACATCGGCGAGGTGGCTCCGTCGAACATCCGCGGAATGCTCGTCTCCTGGAACCAGTTTGCTATCATCTTCGGACAGCTGGTCGTCTACTTCGTCAACTTCCTCATCCTTGGTGAGCATACCAACCCCATTATCGAGTCTATCGGTCAGGGCGTGAACGCCGTCGCTCCGGGCAGCGACCCCTGGACCATCGCCACAGGCTGGCGCTACATGTTCGGATCGGAGGCTGTGCCTGCCGGACTCTTCGCGCTGCTCATCTGCTTTGTGCCTGAGACACCGCGCTACCTAGTATCCATCGGTCAGGACCAGAAGGCCCTTGGCATCCTGTCGCGCATCAACGGTACGACGAAGGCTCAGCAAATCCTCTCTGAGATTAAGGAGACGATGACCGTGAAGACCGAGCGTCTGATGACCTACGGATTCATGTGTATCTTCATCGGCATCATGCTCAGCGTCTTCCAGCAGGCAGTAGGCATCAACGCCGTACTCTATTATGCTCCGCGTATCTTCGGCGATATGGGCATGACCAACCCGATGGTGATCACCGTCGTGATGGGTGTCATCAACATCCTCTTCACCCTCGTAGCCATCTTCACCGTCGAGAAGCTCGGTCGCAAGCCCTTGCTCATCTGCGGCTCACTGGGAATGGCCATCGGAGCCTTTGGCGTTGCCCTCACCTTCGGTCACGCCGGCCTCGAGATGGTCACCGCCATCAGCATCATGGTCTACTCCGCGTCGTTCATGTTCTCATGGGGCCCCATCTGCTGGGTGCTCATCGCAGAGATATTCCCCAACACCATTCGTGGTGCAGCCGTTGCCATCGCAGTGGCATTCCAGTGGATATTCAACTTCGTCGTGTCCTCCACTTTCGTGCCCATGTTCAACATGCACCTCACCGAGGGCGACGACTTCGGCCACTGGTTCACGTACGGTCTCTACGGCGTCATCTGCGTCGTAGCAGCCATCTTCGTCTGGAAGCTCGTGCCCGAGACAAAGGGCAAGACGCTCGAAGACATGACCAACCTCTGGCGCCGCCACAAGTAGTCGACTGACTCATCACTCCAGAAAGCCTACCTGCCGCCCATCCGGTCAGGTGGGCTTTCTTTTTGAGACAACTTTTCTACCCTATTCTTTTGGGCGTTTCGTTATTTATTCGTAACTTTGCCGACTGTTTATGGAAAAGATCATATTGGGCATCGACCCAGGAACAAATATCATGGGATACGGTGTGCTGAAAGTGAGCAGCGGACCGACAACCGCCCGCCGTGCCAGCAAACAAGCCGAGATGGTGACAATGGGAATCATCGACCTGAGAAAGTTCGACGATGCCTACCTGAAGCTGGGGCATATCTTCGAGCGAGTTACGGGCATCATCCAGTCGTACCTGCCCGACGAGATGGCCATCGAAGCACCGTTCTTCGGCAAGAATGTACAGTCGATGCTGAAGCTGGGACGCGCACAAGGGGTGGCCATCGCTGCTGCCATCGAGCGTAGCGTGCCCATACATGAGTACGCCCCCATGAAGATTAAGATGGCGCTGACAGGAAATGGCAATGCATCGAAGGAACAAGTGGCAGGCATGCTGCAGCGCTTGCTGAAGATTCCACAGGAGGAGATGGGCCATTTCATGGATGCTACCGATGCACTGGCTGCCGCCTACTGCCACTACCTGCAGATGGGGCGCCCGAACACCGATGCGCCCCACTATAGTGGATGGAAAGATTTCGTGAACAAGAACCGACAGAAACTATGGACACCACAGAAGCCAAGAGAAGACAGGGAAGAGTCGTCGTCATCGCAGGACTAAACGCCAGCGGCAAAACACGCATGGTAGAGGAGATGCGCCGCAGGATGGGTAGTGACAACGTGCGCTACGTGGCTTTCTGCGACACATACGGTACTGCCACCGACCGCAGTTACTACCTGCAGCAACGCTGGAACCAGCACGACATCGACGAAGAGACGCCTCGCGTGGGAGAAGCTCTAGAGCGCTCGTTCCTACTGTCAGGCAGCGACAACGTCGAACGACGACAGTACCAGCAATACCTCTACGAACTGACGGGCATGCAACCGCTGCTCGACAAATATGTCATCACCCTATCCAGCGGCGAACTGCGGAAGATGCAATTGGTAAAAACGCTGATGGCACGTCCGTCGACACTCATCCTCGACAATCCGTTTATCGGGCTCGACAGCAAGGCAAGAGAGATGCTCTCCACGCAGCTGCTACAGCTGAAGGAACAGGGCATGCAGCTCTATTTGGTCATTGCCCGACCTGGCGAGATACCTCCTTTTGCAGACGAGATCATCTGGACTACTCCCGAATCACAATTCAACGCGACACATCCATCGACCCTTGCATCCAGCATGCCAGTCAGCACCAATCAGACATCGGCTCGCCCAATCGTCGAACTGCATGACGTCAGCATCCGATACGGCGACCGTATCATCCTCAACCATCTGTCTTGGACCATCAACGAGGGCGAACATTGGGCATTGTCAGGCCGCAACGGAAGCGGTAAGTCGACGCTGCTGTCTCTCATTTCAGCCGACAACCCACAAGCTTATGCCTGCGACATCGCACTCTTCGGACATCAGCGGGGGTCGGGCGAAAGTATCTGGGATATCAAGCGACGCATTGGCTACGTATCACCCGAACTACATCGCTCTTACCTGCGGAACCTGCCTCTGATCAGTATCGTCGCCAGCGGACTGAAGGACACCGTAGGACTCTATTCACGATACGACGAAGCAGAAAAACAGCAATGCGTCAGATGGATGCAACGATTTGGATTAGAAGGACTTCATCAGCGATCGTTCCTACAAGTCTCTAGTGGTGAACAGCGGCTGGCACTCGTCTGCCGAGCATTCGTGAAGAATCCCGACCTGCTCATCCTCGACGAGCCAATGCACGGACTAGACCTTCAGCGCCAGCAGCTGACAAAGGACATCATCGACGAATACTGCCATCAACCCACTAAAACGCTCATCATGGTGAGCCACTACGAAGAAGAACTGCCCACCTGCATCGATTATCGGCTGCAGCTTTAAGGAATGGCTTTATGATTTTTTAACCTAAATTATTTGCACAAAAAATACAACTTATCAATATTTTTTGTAACTTTGCAGCGCATTTAATAGGTAATTTCACGTATAAGCCTAAAGTTCAGGCAGTTAAGACAAGATTTATAAAGGAGTAGTAAGGATGAGACAGCTTAAAATTCAGAAGAGTATCACCAACCGTTCGAGCGAAGCGCTCGACAAGTACCTTGTGGAAATAGGGCGTGCTCCCCTCATCAGCATCGACGAGGAGATTGAGCTTGCCCAGAAAATCCGTAAGGGAGGGCCAGAAGGCGAGCGTGCCAAGGACAAGCTCGTCACCGCCAACTTGCGCTTTGTCGTGTCGGTGGCCAAACAATATCAGCATCAGGGACTGACGCTTACCGACCTTATCGACGAGGGCAATATTGGCCTGATCAAGGCAGCCCAGAAGTTTGATGAGACCCGTGGCTTTAAGTTCATCTCGTATGCTGTCTGGTGGATTCGCCAGAGCATCCTGCAGGCTATTGCCGAGCAGAGCCGCATCGTGCGGCTGCCGCTGAACCAGGTTGGCTCGCTGAATAAGATCAGCCACGAAATCAACAAGTTCGAGCAGGAGAACCAGCGCCATCCTTCCGTAAGCGAGTTGGCCGAAGCCACCGATATGGACGAGGAGAAGATCGGACAGTCGATGATGGCCGACGGTCACCACGTCAGTATTGATGCACCGTTCCAGGACGGCGAGGACAACTGCATGCTCGACGTGATGGCTTCGGGCGACGACTCCCGTACCGACCGCCACGTTGACCACGAGTCGATGGCTCAGGAGCTGAACACCGTGCTAACGAAGGTTCTGAAGGACCGCGAGATCACTATCATCCGAGAGTGCTTCGGAATCGGCTGTCACGAGAAGGGCCTTGAGGAGATCGGCGACCAGCTCGGGCTGACCCGTGAGCGTGTGCGCCAGATTCGCGAGAAGAGCATTGCCAAGCTCCGCGACTCTGGCAACGCCAGGATCCTGATGAAATACTTAGGATAAGACATACTTACTTGAGGTTTGAAGTCGACGCATCACTTTGCGGAAGAAGCCTTCAAACCTCATTTTTGTATCTACACACTTCAAAAGATCAAGCATGCGAATTGATATTATCACCGTCCTTCCCGAGATGATTGAGGGTTTTGTGCACGAGTCTATCTTGGCGCGTGCCGAGAAGAAAGGACTTGCTGAGATACGCCTCCACAACCTGCGTGACTATACGCTCGACAAATGGCGTCGTGTGGACGACTACCCCTATGGCGGGTCGGCAGGGATGGTGATGCAATGCGAACCCATCGACCGCTGTATCTCTGCCCTGAAGGCCGAACGTGACTACGACGAGGTCATCTTCACCTCGCCTGATGGTGAGCGCTTCGATCAGCATATTGCCAACGAGCTGTCGCTGCTAGGAAATATCATCATCCTCTGCGGACACTATAAAGGCATTGACCAGCGGGTACGCGATCATCTTATTACCCGCGAGATCAGCATCGGCGACTATGTGCTCACGGGAGGCGAGCTGGCAGCAGCCATCATGGCAGATGCTATTGTGCGCGTCGTTCCTGGCGTCATCGGCGACGAGCAGAGCGCACTAAGCGACTGCTTCCAGGACGATCTGCTGGCAGCGCCTATCTATACTCGTCCTGCCGACTACAAGGGTTGGCGCGTGCCCGACATCCTGCTTTGCGGCAACGAGGCAAAGATTCGCGACTGGGAGCTGGAGCAAGCTATGGAGCGCACACGACGTCTGCGTCCCGACCTGTTGGAAAGGAAATAAGGAAACTCAGAAGAATAACACTAAACCATAAAAACAACACCATCATCATGGGTATCATTATTGGCATAGACGTAGGTATCTCAACAACTAAGATCGTTGGACTGCGCGACGGAAAGCCCTCAGCCCCCATCCGCATCACGGCTGCCGACCCTATCACCTCGCTCTACGGAGCCTTCGGAAAGTATCTGCACGACAACAACATCATGATCAGCGATGTAGAGCATGTCATGCTGACCGGCGTAGGTGCTGCCTACGTAAAGAACGATGTCTACGGGCTGGCGACAAGCCGCTGCGACGAGTTCCTGGCTGATGCCCTTGGAGCCCGCTATGAGTCACACCTCGATCATGTCATCGTTGTGTCGATGGGCACAGGAACATCGTTTGTCATGTGCAACGGCGACGACATCCGTCATATCGGAGGCATCGGCATTGGAGGCGGAACGCTGCAGGGTCTCTCGCGCATCATGCTCAACACCAGCGACATCAAGCAAGTTTCGGCGCTCGCCATGCAGGGCGACATCAGCCATATCAACCTGCTCATCGGCGACATCTCAGCCCATCCGCTTCCCGGACTGCCTATGGAGGCCACTGCCAGCATTTTTGCCCGTGCTAAGAACGATGCTCCCAAGGAAGATATTGCCTGCGGTATCATCTCGATGGTGCTGCAATCCATCGGCTCTGCATCCGTGCTTGCTGCCCAAGGGACGGGCTGCCGCGATATGGTACTCATCGGCAACCTGTCGCTGCTGCCTCAATGCAAAGAAGTCTTTCCTGCTTTGGAAAGGCTTTACAACGTGCGTTTCCACATCCCCAAGTACTCAGAGTACTGCACGGCTATCGGAGCTGCCCTCGCCTATCAGAAGACCAGCCACTGACGCTCGGCCGAGGATGACCTCTGTCCCTCCAAGGCTCAACCGCCGATAACGACCTGCAGCCCATACGACTCCAGCAATGCCTTGCAATGATGCTGAAGAGCATCCGAGGGGGCGCTCATCGCCAGCCGCCCGGGGTTGTACGTGCTCCACATCCGGCGATGCTTGTCGCGTCCCACATCGTGGTAGGGCAGCAGATTGACGGTACGACGCTGCCAGGGCAGGTCACTCAGGAACCGCCCCGTGGCTCGGAGGTTCTCGTCGTCGGCATTCACCCCGTCAATCAGCGGGATGCGGATGAAGAAGTCCCTCCCCTGCCCTGCCAGCCAACGGATGTTTTCTAGGATCTGCTCATTAGGCACACCAGTATAGCGGCGATGTGCTTCAGAGTCCATCAGTTTCAGGTCGACGAGAAACAGTTCGCAGCAGTCGGCCACGCGACGCACCACGTCGCTAGTGGCATAGAGCGTAGTGTCGACAGTCCGATGGAAGCCACGCCGTCCAAGCTCCTGCAACAGCTGCACGCAATAGTCGGCATGCATCAGCGGCTCGCCTCCACAGAGGGTCACCCCTCCGCCGCTGTCCTCCATGATGTCGCGCTCCTTCTCTACTTCGGCCATCAGGTCGTCCATCGTCCACTGCCGTCCGCAGACCTCCAATGCCTTCGTAGGACACTCCTCAGCGCACTGCCCACAAAGCAGGCACCGTCCGTCGTCGCGGACGATGCCCTCTGGTGTCAGCCGTAGTGCCTGCTGCGCACAAGTCTTTACACAGCTCTGACAGCCGATGCACTTCGACTGCTTGTAGAGTAACTGACGCTCAGCCAGCCAGCTTTCCGGATTATGACACCACACGCAGCGCAACGGACAGCCCTTCAGGAAAAGCGTCGTACGTATGCCCGGCCCGTCGTTGATGGCATACCGTTTAATATCGAATATCAGCGCCATACTCAGACAGCTACACCTCCTCGTTCTCCGTGCGGGCAATGATCTCGTTCTGCAGTTGCTCGGTCATGTCGTTGAAGTAGTCGCTGTATCCAGCCACGCGCACCAGCAGGTCACGATAGTTGTCAGGATGTCGCTGGGCGTCGAGCAGCGTCTCTGTGTCGACGATGTTAAACTGGATGTGATGTCCGCCAAATTTGAAGTAAGTACGAATCAGCGAAGCCAGCTTGCGCTGGTCTTCTTCCCTTCTCAGCAGCTGCGGCACGAAGCGCATGTTGAGCAGCGTGCCTCCGCTCTTCGTCTGGTCGAGCTTTCCCAGCGACTTGACGACCGCCGTCGGCCCGTAGGTGTCAGCACCATGAGCCGGCGATGTGCCGTCGCTGATGGCGAAGTGGGCAAAGCGTCCGTTGGGCGTTGCGCCGCAGACGCTGCCGAAGTAGTTGTGGCAGGTGGTAGAGAGCATGTTCAGCTGCGTCTTTCCGCCACGGGTGTTAGGACGTCCCTCGATGGCTTTCACCAGGTCGTCGTAGACGCGCACGGCAATCTCGTCGGCATAGGCATCGTCGTTGCCGAAGAAGGGAGAATGGTTGCGGATGTACTGGCGCATAACAGCCCCCTCTCCGGCTCCCAAGGGGGCTTCTTTACCTTGTTGGACATTTGTGTCCCCCTCGGGGGACGAAAGGGGGGCTCCCCAGTTGTTCTTGCATGCCTCCAGAATCTGGTCCATCGTATATCGGCGGTCCTCGAAGACGTGCTTCTTCAGCGTAGTAAAACAGTCGGTGATGGTGCCCAGGCCGGTACACTGTATATAGGTGGTATTGTAGCGTGCGCCGCCGCTATAGTAGTCGCGTCCCTTCTCGATGCAGTCGTCGATGTAGAGGCTGAGGAAGGTGGCAGGGGCATAGAGCGAGAACATCCGCTCGATGTAGTTGTTGACGGCGAGCTTCAGGTTGACGAAGTAGACCATCTGCCGATGCCATGCATCGTAGAGCTGCTCAAACGACGTAAACGTCCGCGGGTCGCCGGTCTCCAGCCCCAGCTTCTTGCCAGTCTCGGGGTCGAAGCCATTATTGAGGGTGATCTCCAGGATCTTGGGGGTGTTGAGGTAGCCCGTCAGCAGATAGGCCTCCTTGCCGAAGGATGCAACCTCGATGCAGCCTGAGCAACCTCCC
>CAMNHM010000061.1 GCA_946539475.1 uncultured Prevotellaceae bacterium
ACAAGGACGCCACCGCCTGCACCAACGCCCACCAGGGCGGCATCGTGCAGTTCAAAGATGGATCGTGGTGGGCACTGCTCATGCAGGACTTTCACTCCATTGGGCGCACCGTCTGCCTGATGCCGATGACGTGGAAGGACGGATGGCCCATGGTGGGCCTCGAGGGCAACATCGGACGCGCACCCCGCACATGGTTCAAGCCTGGCGTGAAAGTCGAGGGTGAAGGTGTGAAGGTTGAGGGAGGATATCCCACCCACGCCCCCTACGACCGCTCCGACGACTTCAACTATTCTTCCACTACCCTCAAACCCATCTGGCAGTGGAACCATAATCCCGACGACAAGCAGTGGAGCCTGAAGAAGGGCAGGCTGCGCATCAACGCGATGCCTGCCGAACAGCTGATGTGGGCGCGAAACACGCTGACGCAGCGCGTCATAGGCCCTAAGAGCATCACCACTGTGGAACTGGGCGTGAACGGCATGAAGGATGGCGATGTCGCAGGACTTGGCAACATCAACGTGCCTTGTTCGTGGTTGGGCGTTGTCAAGCAGGGTAAGACGCTCACCCTCCGTTGCTTCGAGCAACTGACGAACGACACGGTCGATACTTCTGTCAGCCTGCCCGATGGAAAGATCTGGCTCCGCATGATCGGCGACTACGACAACGACCAGGCGCAGTATGCTTACTCCACCGACGGCATCAGCTTCCAGACCTTAGGCCGCATGATGCCGCTGTCGTATCAGCTCATTTCGTTCCAAGGCTCGCGACATGCATTGTTTGCCTTCAACGTGAATGGTAAGAACGGCGGCTTTGCCGAGTTCGACAACTTCGTCGTCGAGGAACCCTGTGCCGACCGTTCGGCAAACATCCCCTATGGCAAGACCTTCCGCATCATCAACAAGGCTACGGGGCTGCCTGCCACGCTAGAGCAGCACGGATATATGTACGACACGCGTGCCAACGACCGTAGTCAGCGCACGCAGTTCCAGATCGTCGACCGCGGCAATGGTCGCGTACTGCTGAAGTGTGTCGACGGGCGCTACGTGAAGTCCTACGGCGAGGGCATGCCGGGCGACGTACGTTTTACCAATGACGAAAAAGAGGCCGAGGTGTTCCTTTGGCAGGACTACCTTGGCCACGACTTTATGCTCTTCTCGCTCCGCAACCACCGCTATCTGGGTAAGTCGCCTACCACGGGCAGCCCTTACTCAATGGATTTCGTTGGTCCCGATCCTGCTCGCCGCAATGGCAGTGTGCTGATGTGGGAAGAGGTGCAGTAAAGATTAGGAGTAGGGCGGGGGAGTGCTTCGCCCCTGCCGTTACTCCACTAGAATCCTGACGATGCGCTCTGCCGTGCGACCATCCCAGCGGTCGGGCAGGGCGCTTTTCTTCCAGTTGCCAGCAACCATCTTGGCAAGGGCGGTGCGGAACGACTCGGGGTCTTCGCCGACGAGGACGTTACTGCCAATTTTCACCGTTTCCTGGTGCTCGGTGTAGCTGTTCAGCGTAATACACGGCACGCTGTTGAAGGTGGCCTCCTCGGCTACATTGCCACTGTCGGTGACGATGCCCATGGCGTGAGCGGTCAGCCATCCGAACTCAAGGTAGGGCAGGGGGGAGACAACGTCGACATGCGGCGCTATCTCTTCGACTAGTCGCGCTGCACGTCCGCGAAGAGGAGCAACGACGGGCGTCTTCTCGCTGATGGCAGCAAGAGGCTCCAGCAGTGAGGCCAGGGCGCGCTCGTCGTCGATCAGCGCCTTGCGGTTGATGGTGAAAACAATGTAGCGCCCCTCCTCGACGTCAAGTTGCGGACGGCGCAAGCGCTGGTAGTTGTAGCGCAGGGAGTCCATGAGGATGTTGCCCACCATGTACGTTCCCGAGCCCTCGCCCTGTTCGCGTGTGGCAACGCTGTTGCTGCGCACACCGGCAGTGAACAGATAGTCGGAGAGGGCGTCGATGACCAGGCGGTTCACCTCCTTTGGCATCGACATGTCGAACGACCGTGTGCCGGCGACGAGGTGTGCCAGTTTCAGGCCGCGCTTCTTGGTGACGATGGCGGCTGCCATTGTCGAGGCGAGGTCGTCGACGACGATGACCACGTCGGCCGGGTGTTCATCGAGCAGCGCGTCGAAGGCTGCCATCACGCGGCTGGTGATCTCGTTCAGACTGTCACTGTCGACGCCAAGATAGTGGTCGGGGCGTGGCATCTGCAGGTCGTCGAAGAGCGACGGCTCTAGCGTAGGGTCGTCGGCGCGCCCGGCGTAGACGAGCTGATAGGTGGCAGCGCTGCTGCGCTCGATGGCGCGTATGAGTGGCGCTACCTTGATGAAGTTAGGTCGGGCGCCGGCTACGATGGTGATTTGCTTCATAGGGAGTAATGGCGATTGAAGGAATTTAATGACAATTGGCTTTTCCTGTGGGTTTGCTATTTCTGAGGTTCCCGAAGCAGGCGGTCGACCTCGTCGAACTGCTTGCCCAGGTTCAGCTGGAGATAGATGCGATATAGGGCGGGGCCCCATTTCTGCTTCTCTTCAGGCATCAGGCGACGGTAGTACTCCATGAACGTGCGTGCCTTCTGATAGTACGACAGCAGCTGGCGCTTGTCGGCCTGCGCTTCCGAACGCTCGGCAAGGTTCAGGTAGGCCGTGCCCGCGTTGAAGTAAGGCTCTGGCAGACTGTCGTTCCGGCTGATGATACGCTCGCTGTAGACGAGGCTCTCCTGCCAGCGCTCCATGCGTAGCAGTGCCGACGACTTGGCAAAGAGGTAGAGGTCGCACGTGTCGCAAATGGTCAGCGCGCTGTCGGCCAGGCTCAGTGCCTGGTCGTACTGTCCGGCTGCCATGTATGCGTCCATGAGCCTGGGGAAGAAATATCCGAACGTGGGATATCGTCGGAAGCCCTCCTCGAGCGTCGCCACGTAGCTCACGTTGTTGTCGTGCAGGCGGTGGGCCTCGGCCGTGAACTGAAGGGTGAAGTCAGCGTGCGCAGTGTCGCGCATGGCCATGTCGTGGTAGCGCAGCGTGCGATCGGCATCTCCCATGCGGTAGGCGCTGTAGGTGGCCCAATAGGCTGCTTCGGCCATCCGGCTGTCGGTGGCCAGGTAGTTGAAGGCAGTGAAGAGGGGCTGCCGCGCGCAGTCCATGTACTGTTCCATATAGCTGTATGCCTCTTGCCAGTTCGCTTTCCTGATAAACCAGCTGCCGGCGTTGAAGAGGTTGGGGCGATAGGTATTCAGCAGCGCGGCATGCTTCTGACGGTATTCGGGGTTGACACGTCCCTTCTTGTCAGGGCGCATGTCGAGGGAGTCGAGAGCTTCGGCAACGTTGAACAACCGCCGTGCGAGGTTGAAGAAGGCAGCAGTGTCCTGTCTCTGCTTGAGGTAGAGGCGCTCGTTGGCCTGGTTGTACTGTCCTCTGACGGCCTCGAAGAGCACTTGGTAGATTCGCTTGTCCTGCCGGTTGGCGGAGTCGCGGAGCAGCTTCGTCGTGATCTGGTCGGCTTGTGCGTAGTTCTTCGTGCGGCTTTTGATGTAGGTACGCGCCTGGCTCAGCTCTTTTTTCTGAGCCGTGGCAAGCGTGGGCAGCAGGAGGAGTGCGGCAGTGGCGACAGTCCATGTCCAGCGGCGTAATTTACGATATGTGATGCTTTGCGTATCCATCCAACATCTGATTTTCGATGCAAAGGTACGAATAAGCGAGGGAAATACAAAGAAAAATCGTGTTTTTCTTTGATTTTCCGAGCGAAAGTACTTTCGGCGAAGCCATTGCCCGGGACCCCTGTGTCTGTCCCGTGAGTGTGCGACTGGTGGGCTAAAAGGTAGTCGCGGACAGCTACTGCCGGATGCGCTTTCGAACATGGCCGTCGGTAGACTGCTCGATGACGATGCCCTTGTAGGGTGGATGGTTCTTCAGGACGCGGCCTCCGAGGTCGTAGGTGGCAGTGGGCTGCTGCGGCAGTCGCGGCAGGTCGTCGACGGTGGTGAGGTCGTCGTGGGAGAACTGCCAGGCGTCCCACTGAACGTCGGTGGCCTCGGTGAAGACGAAGAAGACGCTGCGTGTGCCCTTCAGCTGCTCAGGGTCGACGGCGATGATGTGATCCTGCATCGTTGTCGAGGAGAACTCCATCGTGGCTACGGGAGCACTGTTGAGGTTCGCCAGGCGTATCTCGACCTTACCCGTTCCCTTTGCACGGAGCATGAACGAGCGTGCACCAGGCGTTCCGAGTTCTACTCGGCGCACCATTGTCCAGTCGCCGGGCGACATCTTCACCTGCAGGTTCTTCGAGGCGTCGTTGCCCAGGCTGTTGAGGTTGGGCACCTTCGCGGTGTTCGAGAAGTCCTCGTAGCTGATGCCGCCGGCAGTAGCCATCGTCTCAGCCTCCTGCAGCACATAGGGGTCGAGATTGCCCACGGCGGGTGCTCCTGAGGCATTGGCCGTGACGGTGCTGATGCGATGGGTGGAGGCGTTGACCGTTGCCTTGTTCACTTGTATTGATCGGAAGCCTGACGCGCCAGTCTTCATGCTTTGCTCGAGGCTCATGGCATGGTAGAAGAGGTAGTAGTTGTCGCCGAACTGCTGCAGGTGGGTATGGTTGTTGCCGTAGGGATATCCGAAGGTGCCGGGGTTGGCCAGGTATTGTCCGCAGTACTCCCATGAGTCAGGGTCGAGGGGCGTGTCGGTCATCATATAGCACATGCTGCAGGCTGTCGGTGCACTGTGGTTGCCACGCTTGGTATAGCTGCTCCAGTCGTTGCGGTCTGACCAGCTGGTGCAGTAGGTGTAGACCATCTTACCCCCGATGATGTTCAGCTCGCTGGCCTCGAAGTGATAGGGTGCGGGAATCTTCACGGCGTTGCCGTCGAGTGCCGTCATCGACGGCTTCAGCTTGGCGATGCAGGCATTGTTGGGCTGCAGCTTGGAACCCTTGGCGTTGGGGTCGCCGCCTCCGAAGGCTATCCATGCTGTGCCCTCGTCGTCGATGACCACGCCAGGGTCGAACACCCAGTTGCAGGGGCTTACGCCTGGTGTACTACCCGTGATGAGGGGGCGCGATAGTGGTGACCTGAAGGGACCTATGGGCGACGATCCTTTCAGCACGCCGACACTGCCGCCGCCGTTGGAGAAATAGACGAAGAACTCCTCCTGTCCGCTCTCGGTGGTGCGCCAGACGGCCGATGGGGCCCACGACTGTCCGCACCATGATCCGCAGATGCGGCCCACGTCGATGGTGCCATGGAAGGTCCAGTTGACAAGGTCGGCCGAAGACAGTACGACGAGCGACTTGATGTTGCCATAGCCGTTGTCGCCCTTCTTGCCGTTGATGATGAACTGCTGATGGTCGTTGGAGCCATAGACGTAGAGGCGTCCACCGTACTCGATGGCTGTTGGGTCGGCACAGAAGACGCTGGGGCTGATGGGGTTGCCTTGCGAGGAACTTTTATAGGCTGTGGCCACGGACTGTGCCCCGACGTTAAGTGTAGCAGCCAGTATGACTGCTGATGTGAGAATCGCGTGTTTCATTGTTTCTTTCTTAGGTTGTCGTACTTCGTCCCTCGCACCTACTTCTGGAACGCCTTCGGCGAGAAATTTAACAAAGTGATTTACAAAATAAAACAGGAGCCCGACTGCTAGCAGCCATATCTTGCTTAATTCTGTCTCATATTTTGTTTGATTTCTGCACGAAGCGCATCCCCTTTCGCGAGCAAGGTAATCTTGCACCTCGTACCTCGCACCTCGTACCTCGTACCTCGAAATGAAAGGGACTATTATCGTCCTTTCCGTCGGAAGAGGCCTGAGAGGGCGCTATAGTTCTTGCGCAGCTTGCGCATCATGAGGAATGCGTCAATAGCCAGGGCACTGTTGGAGATGATGCTGGAGATGAACTCTCCCCGCGAGCTGTCCTCGCGCTTGACGAACAGCTGTCGCCACAGTTGGCTGATGTGCTGATTGTCGCGGTCGATCTGCAGCCGGAGGTCGGCCTTGCGCTGTCGGATTTCTTCCAGGGTCTTATATTCCGGATGAACGTTCATAGGGTAGGGGATTGAGGTCATTCGTTCATGAACAGGCGTGCCAATGCCCGCACAAGGGGCTGCTCTATCCATGGTCGGCGGAAAGTGTAGATGAGCAACAGCAGCAGTGCGTAGAGACCGGCTATGATGAAGTAGGCAGCCACAGGGCCTGTGGATTCTGAAATCCACGCTGCCAGGCCAATGGAGGCGAAGAGCAGCACGAGCAAAAGTAGTACGGACAACAGGATGATGAGTGCGGCGGCCTTCAGCAGTCGTACCACCTTTTCGATGACGTCGAGCTTCACATACTCGGCTTGAAGGCCCAGATAGTGCTTCATTGCCTCAATGAGCTGGGCAATGGTCTCCACATTCTTGTCGCTCGAAAGCATCTTTTGAGTTAGGAGTTAGGAGTAGGAGCTAGGAGTTAAGGGGAGTCAGTTGTTGTGCAGCATCGTCCCCACTCCTTGCTCCAAGTTAAACTAGTCGGCTACGTCCTCCAAGCCGTCGACGAGGTCGCCCACGTCCTTGCGATTCAGCTTGATGTTATGTTTCTTGAGGAAGTCCTCGACTGTATCCGTGATTTTTGCACGGGTGTCCTTTCCACTCTCGGGGGCCACGAGCAGCCCCAGTGCTGCACCGGCGATGGCTCCGCCGATGAATGCGCCAATGTAACCTAGTCCTTTCATAGTTTCTCTGCTTTTTAAATATTAAATGTGTGTTTGAATGACTTTCGGAGGCAAAATTACAAAATAATCCGATATAACGATGCGAAAAGCTGTTATTTTTTTTATAAAAATGTTAGTTTTTGTTCTTTTAACAAAGTTTATGCCCTTTGTTGCTTGATAATTCAAGGTATTTTTGTACTTTCGCAGTCAAAATAAACAGTATAACAGTCAATCATTACAAAATTATGAAGAAGTACATCTTATTCTGTGCAGGCCTAGGCCTTGCAATGGCATTTACAAGTTGTGGATCTAGTGAGAAAGCCTATCGTAAGGCATACGAGAAGGCTCAGGCCCAGGCTCAGCAGCAGCAGACGTCGCAGCCTGTGCAGCAGGTGACGCAGGTGACGGAGACACCGGTGGTGACTCCCGTGCAGACCGTTCCCTCGACGCAGACTCAGGTGGTCGACAACCGTGACAACGTGCAGGTTCGCCAGGAGCGCGTGTCGATCGTCAGTGGTGCCGGCCTGCAGAACTACAGCGTCGTTGTCGGCTCGTTCACCGTCATTGCCAATGCCGAGGGCTTGCAGCAGCGTCTGAAGAATGCCGGCTATGCCGCTCAGATTGTGAAGAACGAGGATCGCAATATGTACCGTGTGGTGGCATCGACGTTTGCCAACAAGGCAGACGCTGTGCAGAGTCGCGATCAGCTGCGTAGCACCTATGCTGACGCTTGGCTGCTCTATAACGGCCGCTAATCGTTAATCCCCCACAAAGCCCCTCCCCCTTGGGTAGGATTCTTTCCATTGATTACGGCCGGAAACGAACCGGCCTGGCAGTCACCGACCCTCTGCAGCTCATAGCCGGAGGGTTGGCGACTGTCGCTACGTCTGAGCTGTTCGACTGGTTGAAATCCTATGTCGAGCGCGAGGATGTGGAGCTCATCGTCGTTGGCGAGCCTCGCCAGATGAACGGTGAGCCGAGTGAGAATATGGTGCGCGTGGAGCAGTTCGTCAACCGTTGGCGGCGTGCTATGCCTGCTGTGCCTGTGGAGCTTTACGATGAGCGTTTCACGTCGGTGCTGGCTCATCAGTCGATGCTCGACGGCGGGCTTCGGAAGAAGGCACGGCAGAACAAGGCCCTGGTCGACGAGATCAGTGCCACCATCATACTGGAGGACTACATGCGGTCGCGCGCTATCTCCAAGGCGTGGGGGCAAACACGATAAGAATGATACTATTCAACTTTCTTTAACTCCAGAAAGTTGAGCAAATGCAAAACTTGAATGATACTACCAATTTATATTTACGGCCAGCCCGTACTCCGCAAGGTGACAGATGATATTACACCCGACTACCCCGAACTCGGTCAGCTCATCGCGAACATGTGGGAGACGCTGGCAGAAAGTGAAGGCATCGGCCTGGCAGCACCGCAGATAGGACTGCCTATACGGCTGTCGGTCATCGACCTGCGCCCTCTGGGCGAGGACTTCCCCGAATACAAAGATTTCCGTCAGGCATACATCAACCCTCACATCGTGGAGATCGACGACTCACATGTGGAGAATTCCGATGAGGGGTGCCTGTCGTTGCCGGGCATCCACGAGAAGGTGGCGCGCGCCACGCGTATCCACGTGAAATGGCAGGACGAGCAGTTCGTCGAGCACGACGAGTGGATAGAGGGCTATCTGGCACGCGTCATGCAGCACGAATTTGACCATCTTGATGGAAAGATGTTCATCGACCATATCTCTCCCCTCCGTCGGCAGCTGATCAAGAGCAAGCTGAAAGGCCTCACCCAGGGGCGCTACCGCTGCAGCTATAAGACGAAGCCGGTGAGAAGATGAGCAGTAGTGGCGGAACTTGAAAGGGACTGACACGATGAGAGACGGTGAGGATGAAGGCATGAGAGGAAAGCTGCAGAAGAGCATTGTGCGGCTGACGCTTGCGTTCACCTTCATCATATTCTCCTTTTCCCTGCCATCGCACGCCCAGTATAACATCGACCGTCTTGTGACCATTGGCCGCTCGGCCCTATACTATGAAGACTATGTACTGTCGATGCAGTATTTCAACCAGGCAATCGCCGTCAAACCGTACCTCTATGAGCCGTGGTTCCTGAGAGGTGTCGCCAAGTATCATCTCGACGACTTTTCAGGAGCTGAGAGCGACTGTACGGAGGCCATCAAGCGTAACCCCTATGTCGTGGGCATCTACGAGCTGCGAGGCCTGACGCGCATCCAGCAGGAGAAATTCCCTGAGGCGATTGCCGACTACGACCGCGCGCTGCGCCTTTCGCCCGACAACCGCTCGCTGTGGCACAACCGCGTGCTTTGCCATATCCAGAACAAAGACTACGACGAGGCGCTGGCCGAACTCGACACCATGCAGGCGCGCTGGAGCCACTATGCCGCCAGCTACACCATGCGTGCCGACACGTATCTGCAGATGAAGGACACTGTGCAGGCCATCACAGCGCTGGAGCGAAGCCTGGAGCTTGACCCCTACAACGGGAAGACGTGGGCCGTGAGAAGCCTGATCAGCCTGCAGCGCAGCGAATGGAAAGAGGCGGAGCAACAGCTGGACCAAGCCATCCATCTGCTTCCGAAGAACGGACAGTACTACATCAACCGCGCCCTGGCCCGCTACAACCAGAACAACCTCCGGGGTGCGATGGCCGATTACGACATGGCTCTCGAGATTGAGCCCAACAACTTCCTGGGGCATTACAACCGTGGACTGCTGCGGGCCGACGTTGGCGACGACAATAGAGCCATCGTCGATTTCGACTTCGTCCTTAGGCTTGAGCCCGACAATATGCTTGCCCTGTTCAACCGTGGCGTATTGCTTGACCGTACGGGCGATTACAGGGGTGCTATCCGTGACTATTCGAAGGTGATTGAGGAGTATCCCAATTTCTTCACCGGAATACTCTACCGTGCCAGGTGCTATCGGCGTATAGGACAGACGCAGAAGGCCGAACTCGACGAGTTCAAGGTCTACAAGGCTCAGCTCTACCAGCATCTCTACGGCATTGAGTCCAAGCAGGGACGCCGCAGCCAGCGCAAGCGCAGCGATGACGATCCAGACAAATACGACGAGCTGGTCGTAGCCGACGAGCAGGAACCCGAGCGCGAGTATCAGAGCGACTACCGTGGCCGGGTGCAAGACCGTCGTGCCGACATGGAGCTGCAGCCGATGTTTGCCCTGTCGCTGGAGCCGCAGAAGAACGAGGTGAACAAGTCGGCACACTATGAACAGCTAGTGGACGAGTTCAACCGTAGCTCGCGTATGCGTACATTATTTATTAGTACGCAGCATGCATCGCTCGATACCGATCACTCGGCCGACTATTTCGGCTATCTCGACTCTCTTTCCACGGCTATCAACGGCGCCCATCAGCGCAGCACTACCATGCCGCTGCTGCTCTCACGTGCCGTTGCCTATTCCGTTATTCAAGACAATGAGGCGGCTGTGGCTGACCTGACAACCTATCTGCAGGTCGACTCCACATCGGTGCTGGCCCTGTGGCAGCGTGCCGCCTGCCAGAGCCGCCTCAATCAGTTCATGGCCGCTGAAGGCAAGGCGACGGAGCTGGCAGCGGCAGGCGTGAGGAGTGACATCAACCATGCCTTGAGCCATGCCCCCAAGAATGCCTACCTCTACTATAACCGCGGTTGTCTGGCTGCACAGCAGCAGGACTATGAACAGGCCGTCGCCGACTTTACCACTGCCATCGCACTCGACGCCCGGCTGGGCGAAGCCTTCTTCAACAGGGGCATCTGCCTGCTGCGCATGGACCGCGTGACAGAGGGCATCAACGACCTCAGCAAGGCCGGTGAGACCGGAATCTACTCAGTATATAGCATTATCAAAAAATATCGTAACAATGTCGCAAAATAAAGAACATTTCACCTGGAACCATGTCCTCGCGGCCGTCCTCGACCTGCCAGGCGTGAAAGTCGACCGCGTCGCCTTCCTCCGCAAGGAGCTGCGACCCTACTGTAGTGCATCGAAACTCGATATGCTGGAGGGAGTGCGCCCATACACCATTGTCAACGACCGTATTATCGACACGGTGGCGAAGAAGTGTATCAACCGACATACCACGCTGGCAACGACTGCCTCCACCATTGCCGGACTGCCGGGCGGGCTGGCGATGGCAGCTACCATTCCGGGCGACATCACACAGTACTACTACCACGTCGTGATACTCTCACAGAAGCTGGCCTACCTCTATGGCTTCCCCGATTTCTGTAACGAGGATGGGGAGCTGAGCGACATGGCTTCCGACCTGCTCACCATCTTCATGGGATCGATGATGGGGGTGAAGGTGGCCGACCAAGGCATCTCTGAGCTGGCAAAGGGCATGGCCCGCCAGGCCGTCGGCAGACTGCCTCGCGTGGCCATCTCGCGGGCAACGATCGTACCGATAGCCCAGAGCATTGCTCGTGTGGCTGGCGTGAAATTCACGAAGGAAGGCTTCGCCAGGGGGCTGGGAAAATTCATTCCTATCGCCGGCGGACTGTTCTCAGGCAGCCTGACGCTGTTCACCTTCAGACCTGGTGCCCACCGCCTGCAGAAACGGCTGAAGGCTCAGAAGATGCATTTCACTGATGGCGATATCGATGCGTTGGCATACAAGAACATACGCACCTCGTTCACTAAGGCAGAACAGAGTCAGTCGCATCCCGAGGCTAAACAGCGCGCAGTGATCGAGGTGATGGTCAATATGGCCAATATCAACGGTGCCGTAGTACAGGAGAAGTATCGGCTGATTGAGGAGAAAGTGGCCAAGAGCAGCCTCGACGACGAGGAGAAGCTCGAGTTGCTGGGTAATGTAGGCACCGAGGAGAGCCGTGAGAACGACTTCAGCTATGACGTCGACTACGACCTTCTGGCCTGCGACCCCGACTATGCTGCCGATGCCGTGCGCTCGCTCATCGCCGTGGCCCGCGCCCAGGATACCCAGCCGACCATGGCCGAGCGTATGTATCTGGCGATGGTTGCCAAGACGCTTGGCATCGATAAAGAGACCCTTGACGAGTGGCTGAACCAGGAGTGAGGCATCCCCCGGAGGCACCCACGCTCGAAAAAACTCCAATAAAATTTGGTTTTTCACTCGCTTATTAGTACCTTTGCACTCGCTTAAACATAAACATATATCGTAAATATGGAAATCAAAATTACATTCCCTGACGGATCTGTTCGCTCGTATGAGCAGGGCGTAACGGGATTTGAGATTGCCGAGAGCATTTCGCCGGCTCTGGCACGCAGCGTTCTCTGCTGCGGTGTGAATGGTGAAACCGTAGAGTTGAACCGCCCCATTATGGAGGACGCAAAGATTGAGCTCTACAAGTGGGACGACGAGCAAGGCAAGCACACCTTCTGGCACACCAGTGCCCACCTGCTGGCAGAGGCGCTCAAGGAGTTGTATCCTGGCGTACAGTTCGGCTTTGGCCCTGCCGTAGAGAGTGGTTTCTTCTACGACGTGCTGCTGCCTGATGGCCAGATGATCAAGGAGAGCGACTTCCCTACGATTGAGGCAAAGATGAAGGAACTGGCATCGAAGAAGGAGCCTGTGGTACGCCGTGAGGTGGCCAAGGCTGACGCTTTGAAAGAGTTTGCCGCCGACGGTCAGACGTACAAGTGCGAACATATCGACCAGGACCTTGAGGACGGCACTATCACTACCTATACGCAGGGGCGCTTCACCGACCTCTGCCGCGGACCGCACCTCGTCGACACCGGCGAGATCAAGGCCGTGAAGCTCACAAGCGTTGCCGGAGCTTTCTGGCGTGGCGATGCCACCCGTGAGCAGATGCAGCGCCTCTATGGTATTTCCTTCCCGAAGAAGAAGATGCTCGACGAGTATCTCGTCATGCTCGAGGAAGCCAAGAAACGCGACCACCGCAAGATTGGCAAGGAGATGGAGCTCTTCATGTTCAGTGACAAGGTAGGAAAGGGCCTGCCCATCTGGCTGCCGAAGGGCACTGAGCTGCGCCTGCGCCTGCAGGATCATCTGCGCCGCGTTCAGAAGCGCTTTGGATATCAGGAGGTCATCACACCACATATTGGCTCGAAGAACCTCTATGTCACCAGCGGCCACTATGCTCACTATGGCAAGGACTCCTTCCAGCCCATCCATACTCCGGAGGAGGACGAGGAGTACATGCTGAAGCCCATGAACTGTCCGCACCACTGCGAGATCTTCGCATGGAAGCCGCGTTCCTATCGTGACCTGCCCCTTCGCATCGCTGAGTTTGGCACCGTCTATCGCTATGAGCAGTCGGGCGAGCTGCACGGACTGACGCGCGTGCGCTCCTTCACACAGGACGATGCCCACCTCTTCTGCCGCCCCGATCAGGTGAAGCAGGAGTTTCTCAACGTGATGGACATCATTAATATCGTGCTGTCTGCCTTTGGCTTCAACTTCGAGGCACAGATATCGCTGCGCGATCCTAACGACCACGAGAAGTACGTGGGTACGGACGAGGACTGGGCACTGGCCGAGAAAGCCATCGTCGAGGCATGCCAGGAGAAAGGCCTGCCCGCCAAGGTGGAATATGGCGAGGCAGCATTCTACGGACCGAAGCTCGACTTTATGATCAAGGATGCCATCGGACGCCGCTGGCAGCTGGGCACCATACAGGTTGACTACAACCTGCCGAAGCGCTTCCAGCTGGAGTACACCGATGAGGACAACCAGAAGAAGACCCCCGTCATGATCCACCGTGCGCCCTTTGGCTCGATGGAGCGCTTCACTGCCGTGCTCATTGAGCATACCAGTGGCCACTTCCCCTTGTGGCTGACACCCGATCAGGTGGCTATCTTGCCGCTGTCGGAGAAGTACAACGACTACGCCAAGAAGGTGGCCAAGGACTTCGACCTGCAGGGGGTGCGCGCCACTATCGACCTGCGCAACGAGAAGCTGGCCCGTAAGATCCGTGACAACGAGCTGAAGCGTATACCGTACATGGTGATCGTCGGTGAGAAGGAGGAGGCCGAGGGCCTTGTCTCTATGCGCCAGCAGGGTGGTGGCGAGCAGCGTACGATGACCATCCAGGAGTTTATCGACAAGATCAATGCCGAGGTGGCCGAGCAGACGAAGAATTTCTAATACATTCTTTCTATCGTCACTATGGCAAGACAAAACAATCATCTGGTGATCATGGCCGGGGGCGTCGGAAGCCGCTTCTGGCCCATGAGCACTGAAGACCGTCCGAAGCAGTTCATCGACGTACTGGGTACCGGTAAGACGCTGCTCCAGCTGACGGTGGAGCGTTTTGGAAGTCTCGTTCCGGCAGAAAATGTGTGGGTGGTCACCAACCGTCGCTATGCAGATATCGTCAGAGAGCAGCTGCCCGACATGCCTGCCGGAAACATCCTGTGTGAGCCATGCAGGCGGAACACTGCTCCATGTATTGCCTACGTCTCGTGGCGCATCAAGTCGCGCGATCAGCGGGCAAATATTGTCGTCACGCCCTCCGACCATGTGGTGATGAACGTTCAGGAGTTTCAGCGTGTCATCAGCGAGTGTATGGCCTTCACCCAGGACAGCGACGCCATCGTCACGCTGGGCATGAAGCCCACGCGCCCAGAGACGGGCTATGGCTACATACAGGCAGACCTCTCCTCGCCGTCGTTGCGCAATAAGCAGATATTCCGTGTCGACTCTTTCCGTGAGAAGCCTGACCTGGCAACTGCCGAGCAGTACATCAAGAAGAGCAACTATTTCTGGAATGCCGGCATTTTCATCTGGAATGTCACGACCATCGTCAATGCTTTCCGCGTCTACCAGCCTAAGTTGGCGAAGATCTTCGAGAATCTGCTGCCTGTCTATGGCACACCTCAGGAGCAGGACGTCATCGACGAGCAGTTCCCCAAGTGTGAGAATATCTCCGTCGACTATGCCATCATGGAGAAGGCTGAGGAGATTTTTACCTGTCCCGCCGACTTCGGATGGAGCGACCTGGGCACGTGGGGCTCTCTGCTGAGCCAGAGCAAGCGCGACCTCTACGGCAATGCTGCCATCGGCCCGAACATCAGCATCTACGAGAGCCACAACTGCATAGTGCATACCACGCAGGAGAAACGCGTGGTGGTGCAGGGCCTCGACGGCTATATTGTGGCCGAGAACGACGACACATTATTAATTTGCAAGCTTTCCGAAGAGCAACGTATTAAGCAGTTTGCTGAATGAAAAACATTGCATTGATTACTGGAATCACCGGCCAGGACGGAAGCTTCCTGGCCGAGTTCCTTATTGAGAAAGGCTATGAGGTGCACGGTCTGTTGCGGCGCTCCTCGTCTTTCAATACCGGGCGTATCGAGCATCTGTATCTCGACGAGTGGGTGCGCGACATGAAGAAGAAGCGCCTTGTTAACCTCCACTATGCCGACATGACCGACTCGTCGTCGCTCATCCGTATTATTGCCGAGGTGCGTCCCACCGAGATCTACAACCTTGCAGCGCAAAGCCATGTCAAGGTGTCGTTCGAAGTGCCTGAGTACACGGCCGATACCGACGCCAACGGCGTGCTGCGACTGTTGGAAGCGGTGCGTATCTGCGGACTTGCCGATACATGCCGCATCTATCAGGCCTCTACTAGCGAGCTCTTTGGCAAGGTGCAGGAGGTGCCCCAGCGTGAGACGACACCCTTCTATCCGCGATCGCCATATGCTGTTGCCAAACTCTATGGCTTCTGGATCATGAAGAACTATCGGGAGTCGTACGGCATGTTCTGCTGCAACGGCATCCTTTTCAACCATGAGAGCGAGCGGCGTGGCGAGACCTTTGTCACCCGTAAGATTACACTTGCTGCTGCCCGCATAGCACAGGGGCATCAGGACAAGCTCTATCTGGGCAATCTCAACGCGCTGCGCGACTGGGGCTACGCCCGCGACTATGTCGAGTGCATGTGGCTCATGATGCAGCAGCCCGAGCCCGACGACTACGTCATCGCCACAGGCGAATACCATAGCGTACGCGAGTTCTGCACGCTCGCCTTCAAGGAGGTGGGCATCGAACTCCGCTGGGAAGGCGAAGGGGTGAATGAGA
>CAMNHM010000062.1 GCA_946539475.1 uncultured Prevotellaceae bacterium
GCGGACAGGCCCTCGGCGCCGCCTGGTATCTGCCCGAGGAGCGCGTGCTGCAGACGAAGGAGGCCATGCTCGACGAGATGTGCTCGCTCTTAGGAGGCCGCGCCGCCGAGGAGCTGTTCATTGGCACCATCTCCACCGGAGCCATGAACGACCTGGAGCGCACCACGAAGCAGGCCTACGGCATGGTGGCCTTCGCCGGCATGTCGCAGAAGCTGCCCAACGTGTGCTATTATAATAATAATGAGTACCAGTTCCAGCGTCCCTACTCGGAGACCACGGCGAAGATCATGGACGACGAGGTGCTGAAGATGATCAGCGAGCAGTACGAGCGTGCGAAGCGCATACTGACCGAGCATGCCGAAGGCCACGCCCAGCTAGCCCAGCTCTTGGTGGAGCGCGAGGTCATCTTCGCCGACGACGTGGAGAAGATCTTCGGCAAGCGTCCCTGGGTGAGCCGCTCGGAAGAACTGCTCGAGGCTCAGATGCGTGCCGAGGCCGAGCGCATGCTGAAGGAAAGAGAGGAAAAGGAAGGAGGAGCTCATGAGTAACTTCATCGTCAGGACAATAACGGGAATCATCTTTGTAGCAGCCATCGTGGTCAGTTTCCTCAAGCCGGTGGCCATGGTGTTTCTGTTCTCTATCGTCACAGGCATGACAGTCTGGGAGTTCTGCGGACTCGTCAATGAGCGCGAGAAAGTGCATGTCAACCAGTTCATCACCAGCGTGGCAGGCGTGCTGCTGTTCCTGGCCATGGCCGTACACGCCCGTGGCCTCGACACCCTCAACCTGGCTTTCATCCCCTGGCTGGCCACACTGATCTACCTGCTCGTCAGCGAGCTATATCTGAAGGCCGAGGACCCCATCATGAACTGGGCTTACACGATGATGGCACAGCTATACATCGCCCTGCCCTTCTCACTGCTGAACGTGCTCGCCTTCCAGTTCACCAACAGCGACCTGCCTTGGCTGCTGCCGCTGTCGGTGTTCATCTTCCTCTGGGTCAACGACTCCGGAGCCTACTGCTGCGGCTCGCTGCTGGGACGCCACAAGCTCTTCCCACGCATATCGCCGGGAAAGTCGTGGGAGGGCAGCATCGGAGGCGGCGTGCTAGTGCTCATCGTGGCATGGCTGATTGCCTACTACACCAGCAGCCACGACATCACCACCAACCTCACCGCCCTCCAATGGATGGGCATGGGGCTCGTCGTCGTCGTCTTCGGCACTTGGGGCGACCTCATCGAGAGTCTCTTCAAGCGCACCCTGGGTATCAAGGACTCGGGCAATGTGCTGCCCGGACACGGAGGCATGCTCGACCGCTTCGACTCGTCGCTCCTGGCCATTCCCGCCGTCGTCGTCTATCTGTTCACATTAGCATTGCTATAACCGATGAGAAGAATCACTACTACGATGAGTGCAATCCTGCTGGCGGTTGCACTCTTTGCGCAGAATGGAGCCCTGCAAGTCCGTGAATTAACGCTTAGCAACGGCATGCAGGTGTGGCTCAACGAGGACCACTCACAGCCGAAGGTCTATGGAGGCGTCGTCGTGAGAGCCGGAGCTAAAGACTGCCCCGACACAGGCATCGCCCACTACTTCGAGCATATCATGTTCAAGGGCACCGACCGCATCGGCACCGTCGACTACGCGGCTGAGCGCCCCTGGCTCGACAGCATCTCCCACCAGTACGACCTGCTCAGCCAGACCACCGACGCGGCACAGCGCACGGCCATACAGCGGCATATCAACGAGCTGAGCCTGCGCGCCGCCGACTATTCCATCCCCAACGAGTTCAGCCGCCTCATCTCGCAATACGGCGGATCAGGGCTCAATGCCGGTACGGGTCCCGACATGACCTGCTACTACAACACCTTCCTGCCACAGTACATCGAGCAATGGTGCTGGCTGAACAGCGAGCGGCTGATGCATCCCGTCTTCCGCGGATTCCAGGGTGAGCTGGAGAATGTCTATGAGGAGAAGAACCGCTCAGCCGACGAACTCGGCGGAGCCCTCGACAAGGCACTGAAGGCCGTCTTCAAGGAACAGCCCTACGCCTACCCCGTGCTCGGCTCGACAGAGAGCCTGAAAAACCCGCGGCTGAGCGATATGGAGGCCTTCTACCGGAAATACTACGTGGCCCCGAACATGTGTCTGATGCTGGTAGGCGACATCACACCCGACGACAAGCTCATGGCACTCCTCGAACAGACCTTCGGGCGCGTACAGAAAGGCCCCGTACCCCAGCGCGCCACCTCTGCCCTTCCCCCCTTCGGCCAAGGTGAGCGGACAGAGATACGCCTGCCCATACCGCTGATCAAGGCCCAGGCACTGGTGTTCAGCGCGCCGACAGCCTTCGACGCCGACGCGGCGGCCATGGAGCTCGCCCGTGGCATCCTCTTCAACGAGCGGGCTGGCATGCTCGACTCGCTGACCAACGAGCATGTGGTGATGGCGGCTGGCATGATGGGCATCGACAACCTGAGCGACGCTGCCCTCGACGCCCTTTTCATCATCCCCAACATCCCCTTTGGCAAGATGAAGAAGGCAGAGGCCGCCTGCCTGCAACAGCTGCAGCGGCTGATGGACGGCGACTTCACCGACGAACAGCTGGAGCAACAGCGCCGACAGCTGCTCATGGAGGCAGAGCAAGCCCTGGAGACCATCGACGCACGGGCCGAGAAGATGGTCGACGTCTGTTCGCGCGGCTATAGCTGGCAGCGCTACCTCGAGCAGATAGAGGCCCTGCGCAGCGTGACGAAGGCCGACATCATGCGTGTGGCTCGCAAGTACTACGGTGCCAACCACCTCACGCTGGTCAAGAAATATGGCACCGACAAGAAGGAGACACTGCAGCAGCCCGGCTATACCCCCGTACAACCCAAGAATGCCGGGGCAAAGTCGGAATTCGCAAAATGGCTGGAGACACTGCCAAGAAGCAGCCAGGGCGTACGCACTGTCGACCTCGACCGGGACGTTGTGCGACAGCCCATCAGCGACCACGCCACACTCTTCTATAAGGAGAACCCCGTGAACGATATCTTCTCGTTTGCCATACGTTATAAATATGGTACGCGCGCGAACCCTCTGCTCCAGCAGATGGCCGAATATCTGAATAGCCTGGGCACCGACTCGCTGCGCAAGCAGCAGCTCGAAGCCGCCTGGCAGCAGCTGGGCGTGACGATGAGCGTCGATACGGGCGACGAGCGCACCGCCTTCATCCTGACAGGCCGCGACGCCCAGCTGGAGCCCGCCCTGCGGCTGCTGGCCCACTTCCTTGCCCATGCCAAGGGCGATGAAAAGGCGTTGAAAGAGCTGAAACAGGGAACGAAGGTCGACCATAAAGCTTTCGGCGAACAGAAAGACGACGTGCTGCTGCCCATGATCGACTACGTGCGCTTCGGCCAGCAGAGCGACTACCTGCGCCAGCCGTCGCTGAAAGAGGTGAAAGCCCTGAAGAGCGACGACCTGCTCGACCTGCTCCACGACCTGCAGCAGTACGAATGCGACATCGTCTACAGCGGCCGCCACCCCGTCGAGTATGTTGCGATGGTATCGCAACAAGCCCTCCCCCTCGCCCGCTGCCAGAAGCCCAAGGTCGACATCCACCGCCAGCTACAGCCCGTCGCCACTCCCTCTTCCCCCGTCAGCACCATCTACTTCTACCACGTGCCGAAGTCACGTCAGAACTACGTCTGCTCGTATGAGCAGCTGCCACCGCAGCCTGCCGACGAGCAGCGCGCCACAGCCCGCCTGTGGGCGCAGTACATGGGCGGAGGCATGTCGGGGGTACTCTTCCAGAACGTCCGCGAGTTCCAGTCGCTGGCCTACAGCACACAGGGCAGCCTTGTTGAACCCAACTTTGCACGCCATCCTGACGACCCACAGGCCTTTATCACCATCACCGGTACACAGGCCGACAAGACCCTGCAGGTCGTTGCTGCCGTCGACTCGCTGCTGCGCCACATGCCCATGAAGCCTGAGAACCTCGACGCCGCACGCCAGGAGCTGCTGAGCAATATCCAGAACAGCTTCCCCACCTTCCGCACCATCGGCTACTACGTGGCCAACCGCCTGCAGCAAGGCTTCAACGCCGACCCTAACGAAAAGCTGGCAACGACATTGCCACAGGTAGGCCAGGCTGAAGTTGAGCGCTTCCAACAACAGACCATTGCCCCGAACCGCCGTGCATGGATTATCATCGGCGACCGTAAGCTGACCGACTTCAGTGCTTTGGAAAAGTATGGCAAGGTGGTCGAACTGCACAAAGAAGATATCTATCGGTAGTGAAAGTGGAAAGTGGAAAGAGGAAAGTGGAAAGTGGGAAGAGAAAAATTCCCCAAAAGTTTGGTTATGTGCAAAAAAATGTGTTACTTTGCAGCTTGAACAACAAACATTCACTCACTAAATAACAAAAAAGGAAACATGAAAAAGATTCTAGTAGCCATTATGGCAGTGCTCTTCGCAGCACCATCGCACGCACAGTACAGCAGCGGCGGTTTCACTCTCGATGAGAGCTCTATCTACTATGGCATCCGCCTAGGTGCCACCTTCGCTGGTATCGGCGGAGACCTCATGGACGACATCGACATGGGCACCAAGACTGGCCTGACACTCGGTGGTGTTGTTGGCCTGCGCCTCAGCGACGTCACTCCCGTCTTCCTTGAGAGTGGACTCTACTACACCGAGCGCGGTGCAAAGAAGGACAAGAACAAGATCGGACTGACCTATCTCGAGCTGCCTGTCCTCATCAAGTATGGCATCCAGGCTACCGACGACATCGCCATCCTGCCCTACATCGGCCCATACTTCTCCTACGGTTTCGCAGGAAAGTACAAGAACAAGGCACTCGGCATCAGCGAATCGTCGTACGACACCTTCAAGCACCTGGACATGGGTATCAAGATTGGCTGCGGTGCAGAGTACAACAAGCTCTATGCTGAACTGGGCTATCAGTTCGGTATCGCAAACATCGCAAAGGAGAATCCTGCCGATCTCGATGCTAAGGGACATGCACTTTTCGTCAACGTCGGTGTGAACTTCTAATGGACTCCCGTATTCTTCGGCTGCTCGCCATCTTCCTGCTGTGCACTGTCACGGCAGGAGCATGGCGGGCAGCTTCGCCAAACGGACGCATCGTTCTCGAGCCCAAAGACGGACGATATGTCGTGAGCTACCAGCGGCAGCAGGTGCTGACGCTGGAGGCACCATTCTCTGAGACCATCAGCAAGCCGCAACGCATCAAGGACGACTACCGGATGGTCAGCGGCAAGCGCCTGCACTGCACGAACGTGGCCAATGAGTATCGCCTCGACGGAGGGCTCGTCCTCCGGCTCTACAACGACGGACTGGCCTTCCGCTACGAGCAGCCATCATTCGACGAGGAGCCCACGGCCTACATCATCCCCGAAGGCACACGCCGCTGGATGCAACAGTGGACCGACAGCTACGAGGGGTTCTTCCCACTCACCACGTCCTACAAGACGAAGGCCGTACGCTCGTTCAGCGGCGTGTCGCAGTCGCCCGAGGGCTGGAACAACCGCTGGGGCTATCCTGCCCTCCTCGAACCCGCCGACGGCATCTTCGCACTCATCACCGAGGCCAACATCGGGCGCCACCAGTGTGCCTCCTGCCTGCGCAACGACGGCGAGCGCTATCGCGTCGTGCCAGACAAGTCAGAAGCATCGCTGTCAGAAGAGCGGCGCCCCACGCCGAACGCTACGACCGCTGAGCCCGCCGCGTCGCCCTGGCGCGTGGTCATCATCGGCAGACTGGCCGACGTCGTAGAGTCGACACTGGTTACCGACGTCAGCGAGCCCAGCAAGATTGCCGATACGAGCTGGATTCGCCCCGGAGTCGTCTCATGGGTCTATTGGGCCTACAACCACGGTTCCAACGACCTGGGCATCATCAGCAAGTACGTCGACCTGGCTGCCACGCTCCAGCTGCCGTATGTGCTCATCGACGCCGAGTGGGATCAGATGAAAGACGGAAAGACCGTCGAGGATGCCATTGCCTACGCCCGCGAGCGAGGCGTCAGGCCGATGATCTGGTATAACAGCAGCGTGGGATGGGTCGACGGTGCCCCTACCCCGAAGTTCAGGCTGAACAAGGCCGAGGACCGCGAGCGGGAGTTTGCCTGGTGCGAGAAGCTTGGCGTGGCTGGCGTGAAGGTCGACTTCTTCTCTGGCGACAACCGCCTGAACATGGACTACTGCCAGGATCTCATGGAGACGGCTGCCCGCCACCACATGCTCATCAACTTCCACGGTGCTACCATCCCCCGCGGATGGCAGCGCACATGGCCGAACCTGCTGACGACAGAGGCCGTATATGGCGCCGAGTGGTACAACAACGTGCCAACATTCACCGAACGGGCCGCCAGCCATAACGCCACGCTGCCCTTCACACGCAACGTCATCGGCCCGATGGACTACACGCCCTGTGCCTTCAGCGACTCACAGCATCCACACATTACCACCCATGCCCATGAGCTGGCACTGACGGTGCTCTTCGAGAGTGGCCTGCAGCATCTGGCCGACCGCCCCGAGAGTTTCCTCGCACAGCCCGAGCAGGTGCAGCGACTGCTCCAGAACCTGCCTGCCGCATGGGACGAGACACGCTACGTCGCAGGCTATCCTGGCGAGAGTGCCGTGCTGGCCCGCCGGTCGGGCGAGACATGGTTCGTGGCAGGCATCAACGGCAAGGATACCGAGCAGACGGTCAACCTGCCCCTGAAGGCAATCGTAGGCAACGCCGGAAAGGCATACGTCTATGCCGACAGCAGCGACAAGGACCAGCCTTGGAACATCACCACCCTCCAGCGACAGCTGCCCACAAGCTTGACGTGCCTGCCTCGCGGAGGCTTCCTCATCGTCGTCAACCCCACTTTCTGAATCCTTACCCAAGGCGTTTCCGAATGTAACATCTTTGCGCAAAGTAACACCCGAAAAAGTCTGTGTTACTTTGCGCAAAGTGTTTCTATCTATTTTTGTGTAACTTTGCAAATGCAAACAACCCAATGCCTATGAATGACATGTGAACAATCAACCTAATAATAAAACAATAATCTTTAAAAACAATTGCTATGTCAAAAGTCAAGTCTCTAGGGAAGCCGCTTATGCTGCTGGCTTTGCTTTGCTTGTTTCCCCTGACAATGATGGCCCAAAGCCTCGTGAGGGGAACCGTGAACGACGAATCGGGAGAACCGGTCATCGGCGCTTCCGTGAAAGTGGCTGGAACAAACACTGGCGCCATCACCGACGTGAACGGTAAGTTCAGCGTCAACGCCGCCAGCAACGCCCAGCTTATCATCTCCTACGTCGGCTACGTCACCCAGCGGGTGAACGTCGGCAGCCGGCAGAACATCAACGTCACCCTGGCAGAGGACGTCAACGCACTCGACGACCTGGTGGTCATCGGCTACGGCGTGCAGAAGAAGAGCGACCTCACGGGATCTGTTGCTTCAGTGAACAGCGACGACATCAAGGACCTGTCGACCACCGACGCCGCTGCAGCACTACAGGGTAAGGTCTCCGGTGTGAGCATCCTGATGAACGGCGCTCCTGGTGAGGGTGCCGACATCCGCGTGCGTGGATATTCCTCAAATGGCGGAAACATCTCGCCCCTCTACATCGTCGACGGACTACAGGTAGACAACATCCAGTATCTTGACCCACAAATGATTGAGTCCATCGAGATTCTGAAGGATGCCGCATCGGCAGCCATCTACGGTGCCCGTGCCGGCAATGGTGTCGTGCTCATCACCACGAAGGCAGGCAACGACAACCGTGCCAACATCTCCTACACGGGACGTGCCACCCTGCAAAACTACACCCGTCGCCCAGTGATGAACCGCACGGACTTCCTGAAGTACATGGCTCTCGAATACGATCAGGCTGACGTCAACAAGAAGCTCGCCGACTTCGACTACAAGCATCCCTATTATGACAACGGAGTGATAGACCAGGACTGGATCGATGCCTACATCGAGCCCACATGGAGTTCGCAGCACACGGTAAGCGTGTCGGGCGGCAACAAGAACGGCCACTACCTCACCTCCCTCAACTATGTACACCACAACGGTGTGGTCAGAGGCGATAAGGATGTCTATGAGCGTCTCACTGCCCAAATCAACGCCGACTACCAGATTACCAAGTGGCTGCAGGTAGGCTCGAACACCTCGCTTGAGAAATGGAAGACGAAGAGTGTGTCGCAGCGCGGCTATGGCTCGTCCTTCGAGCAGATGCTCCAGATGGACCCCTTGACCCCCGTCTATTGGACCACACCCGAGGAGATGTCGCTGTCAGTGAAGACCGTCTACGATGCGCTGCAGAACGGAACGGCCGACCAGAACTATCGCCTCTTCCGCGACGAGAAAGGATGGTTTGCCAACAGTAAGTACTCCGACATGGAAGGCAGCCCGCTGGCCAAGCGCGACGCTACCGACGGTTACAACAACGGCTTCAACGTACGCGGAACGCTCTTTGCCAACCTGACGCCCCTGAAGGGCCTGACCATCACCTCACGTCTGGGCTACCGCTTGCGCTACAACGTGCAGCACAGCTACTCCGACCCATTCTGGATTGGCGACCGCGGAAACACCACCACCTACACCATCTCGGCCAATGCCGGCACAGGCTGGTACTACCAATGGGAGAACTTCGCCAACTACCTCTTCAACATCGGCAAGCACAACATTGGAGCCATGATCGGTATGTCGTATCGTGAGACCAACAGCGATAATGTGAACACGCAGTCGACCGGTGCCGACATCCTCAAGTCGTATGAAGAGAACTTCCGCTATATGGACTACGTCAAGGACGACGCTCCAAAGACCTTCGGCAACGCGCCCAGCAAGAGTGCCGAGCTGGCATACTTCGGACGTCTGACCTACAACTACGACGACCGCTACTTCTTCCAGTTTAACATGCGCGCCGACGCCTTCGACTCGTCGAAGCTGCCCAAGGACAACCGTTGGGGCTACTTCCCCTCCGTATCTGCCGGCTGGACCATCAGCAACGAGAAGTTCTTCAAGGAGGCCGTCAACAGCGATGTCATCTCCTTCCTGAAGCTACGTGCATCGTGGGGTCGCAATGGTAACATCTCCGTGCTGAACGGCTATCCCTATACAGCCCCAATCTCGAAGGGCAGCAGCTGGTACCAGTATAATGTGGAAACCATAGGCTCCACCTTCGGATCGGCTCCCGACAAGCTGGCCAACCCCGACCTCACATGGGAGACATCAGAACAGATAGACCTCGGACTCGACGCCCGCTTCCTCAGCAACAGGCTCTCGCTGGGCATCGACTACTACGACAAGCGCACAAAAGACCTGCTCTTCAACCTCACGGTTCCTAGCGAGCTAGGATTCACATCGGCAGTCACCAACGGTGGCGACGTACTGAACCGGGGCTTCGAGGTAGAGGTAGGCTGGCGTGACCGTATCGGCGACTTCAGCTATGGCATCAATGCCAACTTCACCACGCTGAAGAACGAGGTACTCTCCCTGGCAAAGGGCGCCACTCCAGAGTATAAGACGGATGCCAGCTCCACGAACTACAAGATTCGCACCGTCTTCGAGGAAGGTCACTCCATCTGGCATCTCGACGGATTCACCTACGACGGCATCTATGACCAGGACGTATATGCCGTTGACGATAAGGGCAACACTCTTATGGACAAGGACGGCAACAAGATCATCAAGCACGCCAAGGGCGATCCTATCATCAGAGACCTCAATAATGATGGCGACATCACCACCGACGACATGACCGACATCGGACGCACCATTCCATCCTACACCTGGGGCATCAGCTTCACCGCTGCCTGGAAGGGCTTCGACTTCCTGCTTAACGGCTACGGACAGGGTGGCAACAAAATCGTGCCCGTGCTCCATCGCGCTGGTTACAAGAATGGTCTTCAGTACTATCTCGACGAGGCTCGCACTCCCGACAACCCCGGAGGATCCATCCCCAACCCCAAGAATATCCTCGGACCTGACGACCCATTCTGGTCGTCGACAGGCAACATGTTCAACGGAGACTTCTTCCGCATCAAACAGCTGCAGCTGGGCTACACCATCCCTTCGAAGATTACGAAGAAGGCCGCCATCAGCAACCTGCGTGTCTACGTGTCGCTCGACGACTTCTTCACCATCACCAGCTATCCCGGCCTCGACCCGGAGACAGCTTCCACCAACAACACTACAGGTGCCGGACTCGACTGGGGCTCCTATCCCACAATGAAGAAGCTGGTGCTCGGTGTCAACTTGTCATTCTAAATCAACGCATACCACTATGAAAAAGTATATCATCCCTTCACTGTTAGTATTCGCACTGGGCATCGGCTCCTGCGAAGACAACCTCGACATTGCCCAGAAGGGCGTTGTCAGCTCTCTGGACTTCTATGCGTCGGACGAAGATGCTGACGCCTTGCTGGCCAACATGTATTCCAACTTCTGCCAGCAGGTGGCTGGCACTCAAGGCATCAACAACCCAGAGCAGGTCATCATCAACTACTCCGCCGACGACATCCTCGCCGCCGGAGGCAACCCCGACGACCACCTCGACTTCCGCGTCTACGACGAGTTCCGCTATGGCGAGGACAACGGTGTGCTCAAAGAGTGCTACAACCGCTATGTCGGGGCTATCTATACGGCCAACCTCGTCATCTCGAACTTCTCCACCGAGAACCGCGACGGCGCAGCCCCGAAATTTGAAAGCGACTTCACCCGCCAGTGCGTCGAAGAGGCCCGCGTCATGCGCGCCTACCTCCACCTGCAGATGGCCATCCTGTGGAACCGGCCAGGCATTATCGACCGACTGCTGAGTGCCGACGAGCTGCCCACACAGGCTGAGAGCCAGGAACAGGTGCTCAATTGGGTCGTCGCCGAGTGCGAAAAGGCCATCAGCTCCGGCTTCCTGCCCAAGCGAAACGGGCCGACCGACAAGAACAGCACCGCCCGCATGACGGTGGGATTTGCACAGTTCGTGGCCGGCAAGGCTGCCATGTTTGCCAACGACCCCGCCACCGCCCGCCGCTATCTGAGCGCACTCATTAATTCCGGAGACTACAAGCTCGTAGACTCCGAAGAATATTGGACCAACTTCCACGTGGCCGGCGACGGCAACTGCGAGAAGATATTCGAGCCAAACTTCATCTTCGACCCCTCATCACCCTTCTGGGACTACACATTCCGCAGCCGCTGGATGGTGGCCGACGTGTTCTGCTGGCGTACCGACCACCTCGCCTCCATGCCCGCCTGCTGCCCCGCTTCGGGCTGGAACGGCGGTGCCATCCAGGAAGACTTTGCCAAGAAGTTCCTCGAGCACGACGGCAACTCGCCGCGCCGCAGGGCCTGCTTCCTCACTGGCGACGAATGGCTCTACGAGATAGAGTGGAACTCGAAGCTCAACGATGCCTCGCTCGAAGAGAAGAAGGCCGACCCCGATCGTGGTATCAGTGCCACCGACGGCGTCTTCAGCCACGGCCCCTATTTCGAATGGAAGCACATGGCCTACGCCGTACCTCCAAAGATCCTCACCGGCGGCAAGGAATATCCGCGCGACAACGTGCCCGACATCATGGGCGGCGCCTCAACGGCCAAGAACTTCATGGTGGCACGCTATGCCGAGGCACTGCTGCTCTATGCCGAGGCATGCATCGGGGCCGACGAGGCCAACGGTCTGAAAGCCCTCAACGAGGTGCAGAAGCGCTCCGGCTCGGGAAAGATCAGCTCATCGCTCACCTTCGAAGACGTGATGGAAGAGAAGCAGTACGAGATGTGGTTCGAGAACTGCCGATTCCCCGACCTCGTACGCTGGAGCAACCAGGGCAAGGTGAACCTCGACGAGATCTTCAACAAGCGCTATGGAGGCATCCACAAGCACGTGCCCACAGTCTACGACGAGTTCTCAGTTCCTGGAAAGCCAGGCTACCAGAAGGAGCACAAGCTCTACACCGAGTACACACAGGCCAAGTTCAACGACTTCTCCGACAAGTACAAGTATCTGCCCTTCCCGCTCGAGTGCCGCCTGGCCAACCACTTCAAGAACGTACTGGGCTGGGAGAGCCTCAATGGAGCTGAAAGCGAGCAATAAGCCCCGACGACAGCTAATACGACAACACGACCGGAAAGAGGGCGCATCCATAGCGATGCGCCCTCTTCCTGTACATATAGACACACGACACGGCAGGTGCACAACTTTTTTCGGCTCCCAGCAAACGATTTTCACCTTTTTTCTTGCGCGATTCAAGAAATGTTAGTATCTTTGCACCGAAGCAAAAGCCAAAAGCAACTAACAACTTACATTTATAACCTAACAAAAAATCATTGAATGGTATGAGAATTACACAACTGAGAAATCTGCTCACGGCAGTCGCCTGCCTGTTTGCAGGAGTAAGTGCGCAAGCACAGTTCACAGCGACCTACGAGCAGCGCGTCGCCGACAGCTTCGACGCCACGGCTTTGTCGTTCAACCTTGACGAAGTGGCAACACAGCTGGGCACCGACGCCAGCACGCTGACAGCTGCCTACGAGTCATGGACGGCAGAAGGCAGCACCGATGCCGACCTCTTCTTCCTCACCATGCCCGACGGCACCCTCTCGGCCAACTACACACAGGGTGGCAAGGGAGGCTTCTGGGTGAACGCCAGCGGCGAGCCACAGGCATGGAGCGACGACAACAGCGCACTCCGCTGGTACAACACCATCGGAATGGGCAACGGCTTCTTCATCATCAACATCGGCCAGTTCCCCAACCAGTGCTCAGCCGACGACGTCTTCACCCCGAAGTTCGTCATGCAGTACAACGGCAAGGAGGCTACCTTCGACGTCACCATCAAGTTCCGTGCACCCATCGCCGTGCCCGACCCCCTCACCGTCTTCGAGTCGCAGCTGAACATCGTGGGCGAGCAGGAGGTTGACATCGTTCAGGACCCGCGCTCCGGCTATGACGCCGACAACGTATGGACACGCATCGGCGACGCCATCACGAAGCTCGGCATCCCCGATCCCGCAATCGTTGAGGAAGGCCTCGGAAAGCTCATCTGGACCACCGCCTTCGACACCGAGACCGTCGGCAAGCTCGACTCGCTGACCAACACGACGACCACCACCGCCTCGCCCGGCTTCTGGTACACCGACATCCGTGTCGACGGACAGGCCACCGGCGAGTGCTCGGCTACAGGTTACAGCGGCGGCTGCTACTTCTTCCTCGAGGGCTTCAAGTACGATGCCGCCAAGGACTCCCTCTACGTCAACTGCGGACAGTACCCCGACAAGCTCAAGGGCGGCGAGAAGCTCTTCTGCAACGTCTACCTCATCTACGGCGACAAGGCCTACCGCATCCGCTATAACTTCACCGCCAACGAGGTCATCATTGAAGAGGGTGAAGGACTGGAGAATTACACCAAGGTGGGCGAGATCGAGGAGAACGTCACCCTGACCATCGACGGCACGGCCTACACATACAAGTCGGTATATCCCGACCTGGACGCTATCGCTGCACAGCTTGGCTGCGGGCCGACAGAGATGCAACTTGTGGGTATAAACCTGAACAATGAGTTACAAGGCTCTGAGCCCGATGGTACCTTAATCGGAGTCCAATCAGCCAATAACGGAGGTTGCTGGTTCGACGAGGAAGGATGGGTCGTAGGTTGGAGCGGAGGTGCTCGGATGTTCATAGAACCTGCTAATGCTGGAGACTTCTCCGACCTGCACGTAGGACAATATCCCGGCAAGTCGTACGATGGAGAAGAATTGGTGGGTAAACTTTATTTCATCAACGGGACCAACTATGTTGCCTATACGGTACACCTGACCATGAAGGATCCCACCGTCGTCGAGGGCGAGTTCTACAGCGTAGCACAGCGCAGCTACTCCATCCAGCAGACACCGTCTCAGTATGTCTGGACGCCTGGCATCGCCATTCCAAGAGAGTGGGTGGAGGAGCAGATCGGCACCTCCGAGTGGGTGGTCTATGGACTCTCAGGTGCCTACGCCAAGGATGGTGAAGACGACCCTGCAGAGAGAGTCGGCAATGCCCGCTACACCAAGAACTACACCTGCACGCCCTATCCTGGTTTCTGGATGGATGCCAACGGACGCAACGAGGGCTGGAACACCAGCAACACCCGCATCGGCATCACCGCCTCTGCTCCTGACGGAGGCTTCGCCATGATGCAGCATGAGGGCAACCGCTGCCAGGTGGGCGACGTCTACAAGACTCAACTCTTCTTCGTCAACGAGGAGAGCTGTAAGATGGTCACCTTCAACTTCACCTACAGCATCGTCAGCGAGGTCGTCGAGTACGAGAATGTCGGCACTGAGGACATCGTCGTACCCGTCAGCCCCAACGACAGCGAGATTGAGATCGACCTGACGAAGGCTGCCGAGGCACTCGGCGTCACCGTCGACGACCTGCTCAGCGAGGACAACAGCTACCTCTGCGGCATGACCGAGGGCGGAACCTTCAGCGGCGGCAACACCTGTGCCGACGGCCTGGGCTTCAACAGCGAGGGATTCTTCGACCTCATCAACGGCGTCGTCTTCCTTGCCATCGACAAGGCCGACGACAAGACACTCCTCACCGCCTACAGCCTCGACGACATCGCAGAGGACTTCAAGCTGAGTGCCCAGTTCTGCTTCACCATCGGCCTGAAGCAGTACGTCTACAACGTGCGCTTCGTCTCCCAGTCCTGGTACGAGAACGGCATCAGCGACATCGCCGGCAGCCAGAAGACCTCCGGCAAGATCTACGACCTCAGCGGACGCCAGGTATCGAAGACCAACCGCGGCATCTACATCATGAACGGCAAAAAGGTCGTGAAGTAAACCATCAGTTACTAAGACTGCCTAACGCGAGGGAGGGTGTGCCAAAATAGGCACACCCTCTTCTTATGCTCCCTAATATCATTCTACCTACACTTCACCTACACTCTACCTACACAAAAAATGCACTAAGGGTACACAAAGCTGGCAATGCAAAGGCCTTCAGGACTATCCTGAGTGGCTTTATGCACCCTTCAAAACCGCTGGAAACGATAGACTAAAGCGTAAATTCTCTAGAGAATTTAGATGTCAGCTGTAAGCAGAACACTGCTCTGAACGTATCTTACAGCTAAATTCTCTAGAGAATTTTACAAGGATGAAGCAGTAAGACAAGCGGGGAATGAAGGTAAAGGATGGGTCAGAAGGGAGTTGAATAAACGTTGAGTTACTGCTCCGCAAAGCAGAATTGAACACTAAAAAAAAAAAAGAAAGCGTCACATAAAAGAGCCGCCCACCGATGCCGCATCGGATAATAAACGAGCCGATGACTCGAAGGGAAATCGAGCCATCGGCCGTTAAACTTAGAGATCGTTATCTGACGACGACCTTCAGCGTCTTTCCAGACGAGGCAGTACGCGCCTCGATGATGTAGACGCCGGACGAGGGCAGACGGAAGGTGTAGGCGGCCGTCATCGGCTGGGCGGTCATGACCTGGCGGCCGGCGGCATCGTAGCAGCGGA
>CAMNHM010000063.1 GCA_946539475.1 uncultured Prevotellaceae bacterium
GTCGAAGCCGAACTCGTTGTTCGTGCCGAAGGTGATGTCGGCCTGGTAGGCCTTCCTGCGCTCGGGCGAGTTGGGGCGGTGCTTGTCGATGCAGTCGACGCTCAGCCCGTGGAACATGTAGAGGGGGCCCATCCATTCGGAGTCGCGCTTTGCCAGGTAGTCGTTGACGGTGACCACGTGGACGCCGTTGCCCGTCAGGGCGTTGAGGAAGACCGGCAGCGTGGCGACGAGCGTCTTACCCTCACCGGTGGCCATCTCGGCAATCTTTCCCTGATGGAGGACGACGCCGCCGAAGAGCTGCACGTCGTAGTGTATCATCTCCCATTTCAGGTCGTTGCCGCCGGCTGTCCAGTGGTTGTGGTAGTAGGCTTTGTCGCCGTCGATGGTAATGAAGTCTTTGCGGGGGTCGCCGGCCAGCTCACGGTCGAAGTCGGTGGCAGTGACGATCGTCTCCTCGTTCTCGGCGAAGCGGCGGGCTGTATCCTTGACGATGGCGTAGACCTCGGGCATCACCTCGTTGAGGGCATCTTCGTAGACTTCGAGTGCCTCTTTTTCGAGCTTGTCGATCTTTGCGAAAATCTCGGCGCGCTCGTCGAGGGGCGTCTGCTCGATGGTGGCCTTGAGCTCGTCTATCTGAGCCTTCTGCTCCTTGGCAGCGGCCTGCACCTGCTGTCGGATCTGCTGGGTGCGTGCGCGTAGTTGGTCGTTGTCGAGCTGTTCTATCTTTGGCGTCTGTGCCTTTACCTTCTCGACGAAAGGCTGTATGAGTTTCATGTCGCGCGATGACTTGTCGCCGAAGAGAGACTTGAGAATCTTGTTGAAATTCATGTTTCTATTTTGTGATTATATGTATGTCGTACAATGTTTTTTTTAATTCAGCGTGCAAAGTTACACATTTTTCCGCAGAAAACGGCAAAAATCTTAAAATAATGGTTCTTGGGAGCACGCATTAGGTGCCCTGATGCGTATGGCACGCGATATGGTGGGCGCAATACGGTCGGTAGTGACGGGCGTCAGCGACTGTCCTGCCTCTACGTCGGCTCCATAGAAGATAATGGGAAACTGTGTGAACGATGCGACGGCGATCTCGCTCTGCTGCGTCTGCTCGTTAAGGATGGTCCATCCGGGTGCTACCTCGATGATGATGTCGCCGCAGCGTTGAGGATTGAATCCATTGCGGATTTTCTCCAGCTGCGCACTCTGGCTGGTGAGCAGCTGCAGCGACGTGTAGACGTTGCGCACGCCCGACATCATGGCAACGATCTCCTGTGCGCGGCTGGTGGCTTCGCTGATGCTGATCTTTTTCGTCTCGAGCAGCTTGTGGTTGAGGAAGATGTGGTTGCGGAAAGTCGTCTCGACATAGTTGCCCTGTCCCCAGATGGCTCCGAGGTACATGTTCATCAGGTCGGCCGTACGGTTCGTGTAGAACGTCCCCGTGGGTATGCGGAAAGTGGCATAGTCGGCCGCCTCCACGCTGTTGTAACCCGTGCTGGTGATGACATAGAGCACGTCCTTCCGGCTGAAGAAGTGCTCGGTGTAGGCCATCAGCTTGCTCAGCTCGCGGTCGAGGCGTACGTAAGTGTCCTGAAGCTCCATCTGACAGTCTGTCACACGCTGCTGTCCGAACGTGCCGGCATAGTATGTCAGCGAGAGCAGGTCTGTCACACGGTCAGTTCCCAAGCTGGTGTTGGCGATGCAGTATTGGGCCATGTCGGTGACCTCGGCGTTGATGAGCGCGCTCTCCTTGTAGTCGATAAAACGGTTGCTGCCCGAGAACTTGTGCTTGAAGGGCTTGCTGATGTTCGACTGCAGGAAATAGTTGTAGGAGCCTGAGAACTCGTGCAACGGCTCCCATGTCAGTCCGTTCAGCTTGCGGGCGGGTGCCTTGAGGCTGTTGTATCCCTGCAGCCAGGTGGGTACGCTCTGCAGATAATACATCGACGAGCACCACTCGCCACTCTCGTCGTCGATCCAGAAGGCTGCGTCGGCGGCATGCCCTGCTGCAAGGATGGCAGCGTCGGCGGTGGGTGCTACGGCAAAGACGAGCGCCTTGCCGCCAGTGGCAACCTTCAGCTCGTCGCCCACGGTCGACGTCGACAGCCCCTCTGGCGACACGCTGGCCGACGTCAGCAGCCCTGTGGCTTTCGCGTCGTCGACACAGCCTGTGGGACGAAGTGTCTCGCGGTTCATCCACTGTCGGCCGATGATACTGTTGTAGTAAGGTGTCGTGCCGGTGATGATGGACGAGATGGCCGAGGCACGGTCGACAGGCGTAAAGGGGTAGGAGGCGTTGGCAAATACCATGCCTTCGCTCAGCAGGCGTTTCAGGCCCCCTTCGGAGTAGAGTGGAGCGAAAGCCTCCATATAGTCGCTGCGCAGCTGGTCGATGACGATGTTGATGACGAGGCGCGGCACATGCTTGGCTTGTGCCTCCTGCCCCTCGGCGTCGGTGCTGAATCCTAGTATGGCCAGCAGTGTGATGTAGAGGTATCTATTTGTCATTGTAGCGGTGTATCATACATCTTATCAGCAAACATAATGCCACAATCAGCATTCCTTCGGCATATTCCTGCACGATGCTTCCCAGGAGGAAGGCGCAGAGCAGGATTTCGCTGATACGGAACCAGCGTGTGGGCCTGCGTCTGACGACTGTCGGCAGGAACAGCAGCGCCAGTGGGTTGAGCAGCAGGATCTGCAGGTTGGTGCTCGTCGTGGGGTGGGCTGAGAAGAACATCAGCAGCAGGATGCATCCTGCGAGGCCCGTTACGAGCATCAGCAGAGCGTCCCACCAGTAGAGTATTGTGCGGCGCTTCCATTCATAGACAGCGATAATCGTCGACACTATTAATAATAATAATGTACACGCGCGAGGGGAAAGCGGAAACTCCTTCTCTGCCGTCTGCTGGCCCAGGGGCACCAGAATGTCCTTCCGCTTGACGAGCTTGTGCGGGCCGTCAGGCCGTGAAATCGTGGCTCTGTCGAAGTCGGTGTAAAGATTCTGTGGCAGGAATTGCTGCTCGCGCTGCGTGGTCGTGCGGTCGGCGCCCAGGCCAAGGAGCAGGTCGTTGCCGAAAGCCGCCCAGGGGTGCTGCTCCGTGCAGCGGTGGATGATCTGGCGGAAGGAGACGTCGTCGCTATCCTCGCGCGGTGCGTAGGCAACCTCTCCCTCAAGGCATTTCTCGATGATGTTGCGAGGGCGTGTCGAGCAGTTGTCGTAGAAGAAGTTGTAGCGGTAGACAGGGTCGCGGAGGTTGTCGGCGAGTGCCTGTCGCAGGCGCAGCTTCTCGGTGGGCGTGAGGTCGAGTATCTGCTCTTCCACTTGGCTTCCCCACTTCCTGTAGTATTGGCACCAGGCATTGAGGTTTGTGGTTGCCTCCAGCCGATAGTCGGTCTGTCCCATTATGAAGCGCCACACGAAATGAGGCTTCTTGAAGTCGAACACACCGTAGTTGAACACCCAGTGGCGGTTGGTGTGCAGGTCATGGTAGTGTATGGCCGTGTGGCCGTAGAGGCTGTACACCTCATTGTGTGGCGAGCACGTAAGTAAGCCGATCTCCACGCTGTCCATATAGGCAGCCTGGCTCTCTTGCGCATGCATTGCCGTGCGCGTACCAACGATTGATACGAGCAGGAAAAGAGTCCTAAAAATGTTTTCAAAACGTTTCACGATGCAAAATTACGCTATATTTTCGAGTTTCAGTGCGTTTAGTTCGATTTTTTTTAATAATTTTGCAAGCTGAAACAAAGATTCATCATGAAAAAGAGAATATTCGGCAGCCTTTTCGCTGCCATTCTGACATTATCGGCAACTGCTCAGACCTCGCAGAGCGGTACTATCTCCCCGTATAGCCAATATGGCTTGGGGACGCTGGCCGACCAGTCGCAGGCCTTCAGCCGAGGTATGGGTGGCACTGGCATCGGAATGCGCAACGGTACACTTGTCAACACCCTCAACCCTGCTTCCTTCTCGGCAGTCGATTCCCTGACGATGCTTTTCGACGTGGGGCTGTCAGGCCAGTTCACCAATTTCAAGGAGCAGAATGTCAGTGTCAACACTCGTAGTGCCGACTTCGACTACGCCGTGGGCCTTTTCCGCATGCGCAAGCATCTGGGCGTCAGCTTCGGCATCCTGCCGATGAGCGATGTGGGATATAACTACCAGCGTACATATTACGTGAACCCGTCCGTCGGCAACCTCACTGAGCTGTACACGGGCTCCGGCGGCCTTCACAAAGCCTTCGTCGGCGCTGGCTGGAATCCCGTGAAACCGCTGTCCGTAGGCTTTAGCCTGGCCTATCTGTGGGGCAATTACAAGCGCACGGCAACTACCTATGCCGCTGGTAGCGTCAGCTCGCTGAATCAGCTGTCGAAGACTTACGAGGCCACTGTCAACAGCTATGCCCTCGATCTCGGCCTGCAGTGGCAGCAGCCGATAGGACGGAAAGACAGGCTGACGCTGGGAGCCACCTTTGGGCTCGGCCATAAGCTGGGTGCAGATCCTAAACTTGACATTATCAACCAGAACACATCGACGCTCGTCAGCGATACTACGTCGTTCACCGTGGCCGACGGCCTCGAGCTGCCCATGAGCTATGGCGTGGGCTTCTCTTGGGTGCACCAGCAAAGGCTGACCCTCGCCGCCGACTTCTCGCAGCAGAAGTGGGGCAGCATCGATTATCCAAACTACGACGAGTCGACGGGGCGCTATGCGTTGCGCAGCGGCCTGCTGAAGGATCGCACGCGGATGAGCGTGGGCCTCGACTATGTCCCCGATCCTACCCATCCCACCAAGTACTTGATGCACGTACACTATCGTTTCGGAGTGGCCTATGCGTCTCCCTACTTTACCGTGAACGGACAGGACGGGCCGAAGGAGCTGAGCATTACTGCCGGCTTGGGCATACCCGTCTTGAATAAGCGCGAGAGCCGTTCGGTCGTGAACTTCAGCGCTCAATGGATCCGCTCGTCAGCCAAGGATCTCATTACTGAAAACACATTCCGGTTCAACGTGGCCTTGACCTTCAACCAGATGTGGTTCGCGAAGTGGAGGATTGACTGATAATGGATAGTCGAAACATAAAAGGGCTGCTCGCGACGCTGCTTATCGTAGCGGTGCACCTGGCATGCTGCTTCTCTTGCACTGAGGCTCAGGAACATACTGCTGACGCCGTCAATCCTGAGGATTCGGCCTCGATGATGACCAGCTACGGCGTGAACACGCTCATCAGCGATTCTGGCGTGATCAAATACCGCATCGTCACCGAAAGGTGGGAGGTGAACACCGTGCGTCAGCCATCGCGATGGGAGTTTATGAAGGGAATTTTCTTCGAGCAGTTCGATGAGCAGTTCCACGTGCAGGCATTCATTCAGGCCGACACGGCGTGGTACTATGACAAGCTGCGCCTCTGGAAGCTACGCGGCCGCGTGAACATCCGTAACGTCAAGGGACTTATCTATACCAGCGAGGAGCTCTACTGGGACGGCTTGAAGCACGAGTTCTACTCTACTGCCTTCTCGCGCGTCGTCACCCCTGAGCGAACGATGGAAGGCTCCTATTTCCGTAGTGACGAGAGTATGGAGCACTACCTCGTAACCAACTCCAAGGGCTCGTTCATGGCTGCCGACATGACTGGTGAGGACGAGGAACCCACGGCCGGCGAACCCGCTGACACCCTGCAGGAAGAGCCCACCGTACGTCCTGCAGCAACGAAGCACCGACGTAGTTATAATTAACCTGCCCAGCATATATATGACATCACTCATCATAGGTCTGCTTATCACGATGGTCTTCTCGGCCTTCTTCTCAGGCATGGAGATCGCTTTTGTGTCGAGTAACAGGTTGCTGGCTGAAGTGGCGCGCGAGAAGAATGGCCCTTCGCAACGGGCACTCGACCTGTTCTACAGCCATCCCAGCAATTTCGTCTCGACAATGCTTGTCGGCAACAACATTGCACTCGTCATCTATGGCATACTCTTTGCGCAGATATTCGACCAGACACTCTTTGCCTCGCTCGACGATGCCTCACGCGTCACTGCCGACACACTCCTGTCGACACTTGTCGTGCTTTTTACCGGAGAGTTCCTGCCGAAGACCATCTTCAAGGCGAATCCTAATGCGATGCTTTCCTTCTTCGCATTGCCGGCATGGGCTTGCTACGTCGTGCTGTGGCCAATCTCCCGATTCGCAACGCTATTGTCGAAGGGCCTGCTGCGTCTAGTCGGCGTGAAGATGGACAATGAAGGCGAGGACAAGGAGTTCACCAAGGTCGATCTCGACTATCTCGTGCAGTCGAGCATCGATAATGCCCGCACCGACGACGAGATAGAAGAGGAGGTGCGTATCTTCCAGAATGCCCTCGACTTCTCAGAGACGAAGGTTCGCGATTGTATGGTGCCACGCACAGAGATTGACGCTGTCGAGGATACTGCCACCATCGACGAGCTGAAGCAGCGCTTCGTCGAGAGCGGCCATTCGAAGATCGTCGTCTATCACGAGGATATCGACCATATCATCGGATACATCCACTCTCAGGAAATGTTCCGAAATCCTACTGACTGGACGAAGAGCATCCGCCCGATGACCTTCGTCCCGGAGACGATGCTTGCCAGCAAGATGATGCAGACGCTGTTGCAACAGAAAAAATCGCTCGGCGTGGTCGTCGACGAGTTTGGAGGCACCAGTGGCCTGATCTCCCTTGAAGACATCGTTGAGGAAATCTTTGGCGACATCGAGGACGAACATGACTCGGTGAACTACGTTGCCAAGCATCTCGACGACGGCGACTACCTGCTCTCAGCTCGCCTTGAGATTGCCAAGGTCAACGAGATGTTCGATCTCGACTTGCCTGAGAGCGACGAATATATGACTGTCGGCGGGTATATCCTCCATGAGTATCAGAGCTTCCCAAAACTTAACGAAGTGGTGCACATAGGGCGATTCGAGTTCAAAATAGTGAAGAATACGGCCACAAAAATCGAGCTTGTAAGGCTAAAAGTAGCCCCAAGCGACAATTTTTCGTAAAAAAATGCCGTTGTTTCACGCAAAATTAGTACCTTTGTCGGCTGAAACGAAAAAAGCAGAATAAAAATCATAAAAAAACAAACAAATTAAATGGCAGCAATTGGAAAAATCAGAAGCTGGGGACCGTGGCTGGTAGGAATTATCGGCCTCGCTCTGTTCGGCTTCATTGCGACTGACTTTACGCGTTCGTGCGAGACCTCTAGCAATCAGGCTCGCCAGCAAGTTGGTGAAGTGATGGGTAGCAAATTGTCTATCCAGGACTATCAGAGTAGTATTGAGGAGTACAAGAACGTATTCAAGCAGCTCGGTCAGAATGTCGAAGAAGACCAGCTGCGTGAGTTCGTCTGGGGCGACTATGTGCGCAATGCCGTCGTCGAGGCCGAAGCCGAGAAGCTGGGCCTGGGCGTCACCGACGAGGAGGTCAAGACCGTCCTTACCGAGGGTACACACCCCCTGCTGCAGCGTGGCCAGCTGCCCCTCATCCCTATGTTCTACAACCAGCAGACGGGGATGTTCGACTACAACAACGTTACACAGATCTACACCATGCTTCAGCAGCAGGCTCCTGAGCAGCTTCAGGAGTTCGACCGCTATTGGAAGACTGTTGAGAAAGTGCTTCGTCAGAGCCTTCTCACCCAGAAGTACATGACTCTGCTCCAGGCTTGCATGCTCTCCAACGAGGCATCTGCCAAGATCGCTTTCGACGGACGCAACAACGAGAGCCAGGTCGAACTCGCTTCGCTGGCTTACTCCACCATCAACGACAACGACGTGAAAGTGGAGGACGCTGATCTCGCAGCAAAATACAATGAGATGAAGAACATGTTCGTATGGAACGAGGAGACGCGCGACGTGAAGTACGTCGTATGCAATGTCGTTCCCTCCGAGACCGACCTTACCAACCTGCGCAACGGCCTGCTGGAGGCTGCTCAGGAGCTGAAGGCCGACAGCCTCAGCGCTGCCGACATTACGGGCGCTCATCGTTCGGTGATTGCTTACCGCGAGAACATGCCCTACAATGCCAATGGCCTCAAGCGCATCTCCCCGACGCTCTTCAATCGTCTTGACTCAATGGTCGAGAAGCAGGTCACCGAGCCCTTCAACTATAGCAGCTTCGAGGGCAGCAAGATGGTCGACCACATGGCCGTCGCCCGCCTGAACCGTCGCTATGTCGACGTCGACTCCGTCAACTATCGCTATATTGGCGTACCGGGCCAGAGCTTCGACGATGCTGCACAGCGTGCAGACAGCCTCCTGGCTGTCCTGAAGGGTGGCGTCAGCCTTGATTCCGTGGCTACCAGCATCGGCCAGACTGTCGCTGACGAATGGCTCAGCGCCGACCTCTACCAGAATCAGGACAACGTCGATCCCATGCTGCTGAATGTCCTGAGCACCGTCCGTACGGCTGCTCTCAACGAGCCCCAGAAGCTTCTGCTCAACGGCCAGGGCGTGATGATCTATGTCGTCAAGCAGCGTAAGAACGCCACTCTGTACGACGTGGCTATCGTCAGCAACGAGGTCCGCTTCTCCAACGATACCGAGGAGGCTACTTACAACCGCTTCAGCCAGTATATCAGCGAGTGCACTACTGCCGACGATCTCGAGAAGAATGCTGCCAAGTACGATTACCAGGTGCTCGAACAGCAGAACCTCACGAGCAACGCCACCGCTATTGCTTCGCTGGACAACACCCGCGATGCTGCAAAGTGGGTCTTCGCAAAGGCTAACGAGGGCAATATCTCAGAGATCTTCCGTAACTCAGCCGATGGCCGCTTCATGGCCGTCGCCCTGACAAAGATCCATCCGAAGGGCTTCCTCGATCAGAAGAGCGTGGAGCAGTATCTGCGTGCCGAAGTGCTGAAGGACAAGAAGGCTGAGGCTCTCATCAAGCAGCTCGGCGGCGCCAAGAGCGTGGCAGAGGCTGCACAGAAGGGTGCTGTCGTCGACACCATCAGTCACATCACCTTCCCCACGGCTGTCAACGTAAAGGGCCAGCAGGAGCGTGGTCTTAGCGGTGCTATCGCTGCAACGGCAGTCGGCCAGACTTCGAAGAATGTCGTCAAGGGTACGAACGGCGTGTTCCTCTTCAACGTCATCAACCGCACTCCCGCCGAGGGTCAGGAGTTTAACCGTCGCGAGCAGGAGAACAACCTCATCAGCCGCGCCATCTCCCTCGTCCAGGCAGGCGTCTTCAACGTGCTCAACGAGAAGGCTAACGTGAAGGACAACCGCTATCTGTTCTAGAGCAGATTTCAAAAACATAATCCGGCAGGAGGCAGGTAGATACTGTCTCCTGCCTTTCGTTATGGATACTTGAGTTTTTTTTCGAGGTACGTTTTTTTTTCGAGGTGCGAGGTACGAGGTACGAGAATACCTTGTAGGGTGTTTTCTGTTGCAGAGTATTCTCGTACCTCGTACCTCGAAATAAACACCCCACGTAATAAAATAGGTCGAAAATGCAAAAACGGGACGTAATTCTTGCCCATGTCAGTTTTTCTTTGTAATTTTGCAAACTCAGAAAAAACTCCATCGAGAATACATACAAACAAGACAAGAAATAATAGATGTTTGAGAATTTATCAGAAAGACTGGAACGCTCGTTCAAGATACTGAAGGGCGAGGGTAAGATAACAGAAATCAACGTTGCTGAAACCCTGAAGGATGTACGTCGCGCGTTGCTCGACGCCGACGTGAACTATAAGGTGGCCAAGTCGTTCACGGATACCGTGAAGCAGAAGGCTATGGGTATGAACGTGCTGACGGCTATCAAGCCCAGTCAGCTGATGGTGAAGATCGTGCATGACGAGCTGACCCAGCTCATGGGCGGCAAGGCTGTGGGCCTGAACCTCGACAATCGTCCTGCCGTGATCCTGATGTCGGGATTGCAGGGCTCTGGTAAGACGACCTTTACGGGCAAGCTGGCGAAGATGCTCAAGGACCGTCAGCACAAGAAGCCGCTTCTGGTGGCTTGCGACGTCTACCGTCCTGCCGCCATCGAGCAGTTGAAGGTCGTTGCCGAGACAGTTGGTGTCGACGTGTACACTGAGGACGGCAATAAGAATGTTGTCGAAATAGCCCAGCATGCCATCCGCAAGGCAAAGGGCGAAGACTACAACGTCGTCATTGTCGATACGGCAGGCCGTCTGGCCGTCGACGAGGAGATGATGGACGAGATCTCCCGCCTGAAGGAGGCCATCAATCCCGACGAGACGCTCTTCGTCGTCGACTCCATGACGGGACAGGATGCCGTGAATACCGCAAAGGAGTTCAACGACCGCCTCGACTTCGACGGCGTGGTGCTGACCAAGCTCGACGGCGACACGCGCGGCGGTGCTGCCCTTTCGATACGTACGGTGGTCACCAAGCCCATCAAGTTTGTCGGTACGGGTGAGAAGATGGATGCCATCGACGTGTTCCATCCCGAGCGAATGGCCGACCGTATCCTGGGCATGGGCGACGTCGTCTCACTGGTGGAGCGCGCACAGATGCAGTTCGACGAAGAGGAGGCGAAGAAGCTCGAGAAAAAGATCCGTAAGAACAAGTTTGACTTCAACGACTTCATGTCGCAGATCCAGCAGATCAAGAAGATGGGTAACATCAAGGAGCTTGCTGCGATGATCCCCGGCGTAGGAAAGGCGTTGAAGGACGTCGATATCGACGATAATGCCTTCAAGGGCATCGAGGCCATCATCTGCTCGATGACCCCCAAGGAGCGCGAGAATCCTGACATCATCAATCAGAGTCGCAAGCTGCGTATAGCCCGTGGCAGTGGCACGAAGCTCGAGGACGTGAACCGCCTGCTGAAGCAGTTCGACCAGACACGGAAGATGATGAAGATGGTCTCGGGTATGGATAAGGGCCGCATGGCGCAGATGGCCGCTGCGATGAAGCAAATGAAGAAATAACAGCATAACGAGTTTTGAGCTATGGAACTGATTGACGGAAAGGCAACGGCGGCAGCCATAAAGGCAGAGATAGCCGAGGAAGTGAAACAGATTATGGCCGCTGGCGGCAAGCAGCCCCATCTGGCTGCCGTGCTCGTGGGGCACGACGGCGGCTCTGAGACCTACGTAAAGAATAAGGTACTCGCGTGCGAGGCCTGTGGCTTTAAGAGCACGCTCATCCGCTATGAGGATGATGTCACCGAGGAGGAGCTGCTGGCATGCGTCGACCGTCTGAATCGCAACGGCGATGTCGACGGCTTCATCGTACAGCTGCCTCTGCCCAAGCATATCGACGAGCAGAAAATCGTGGAGGCCATCGACTACAGGAAGGATGTCGACGGCTTCCATCCCGTCAACGTGGGACGCATGGCCATCGGACTGCCTTGCTTCATCTCGGCCACACCCCTGGGCATCCTTACGCTCTTGCAACGCTATGGCATCAAGACCAGCGGCAAGAAATGTGTCATTCTGGGGCGCTCGAACATCGTCGGGAAGCCTATGGCACAGCTCATGATGCAGAAGCAGTGGGGCGATGCCACGGTCACCGTCTGCCACTCGCGTTCGACCACCCTGCGCGAGGAGTGCCAGGAGGCCGACATCATCATAGCTGCCATCGGGCAGCCAGAGTTCGTTACAGCCGACATGGTGAAGCCGGGAGCCGTCGTCATCGACGTCGGCACGACGCGCGTCCCCGATGCCACCCGTAAGAGCGGCTATCGCCTCTGCGGCGACGTGAAGTTCGACGAGGTGGCTCCCCGATGCTCCTTCATCACGCCCGTCCCGGGTGGGGTAGGGCCGATGACTATCTGCTCGCTGATGAAGAACACCCTCTCTGCCGGCAAGAAAGCATTCTACAAGTGACGATGACGGCCGACGAATACTATCAGCAGGGCAATGCCTACCGCAAGCAGAGCCTCTGGCACGAAGCCATCAACTGCTACATCAAGGCCATCGAGCTCGACCCCGACAGCCCTGCAGTAGAAGCCAAGCGCATGCTCGACGACATCATGAACTTCTACTGCAAGGACATGTACAATCCATAAAACGAAAGCCAGAAAGTAAGAAAACAATCATGAACGCAAGGCCGAAGAAACGCCGTTGGCACTGTCTTCGAGGACAGGAGCCTACCGACTTTGACAAGCAGATAATGTACTGGGAGAACAAAGGCAAGCTGGTGCCCACAAGGGAGCTTGTCAAGACTCCCGAGCAGATAGAGGGCATCCGCCGCGCGGGTGTCGTCAACACTGGCGTGCTCGACACCGTCGCCGCCGCCATCCACGAAGGAATGAACACGCTGGAGATCGACCAGATATGCCGCCGCTATTGCGAGGAGCACAATGCCACGCCAGCGTGCCTTGGCTATGAGGGCTTCCCCATGAGCGTCTGTACGAGCATCAACGAGGTCGTATGCCACGGCATTCCCAAGGAGGACGACGTGCTGCAGGAGGGCGACATCATCAATGTCGACTTCACCACCATCGTCGACGGCTACTATGCCGATGCCTCCCGAATGTTCATCATCGGCAAGACGACGCCTGAGAAGGAACAGCTGGTGCGGGTGGCCAAGGAGTGCCTCGAGATCGGAATGGAGGCCGCCAAGCCCTGGGGCTTCGTTGGCGACATAGGCCATGCCATCGAGAAGCACTGCAAGAAATACGGATATGGCATCGTGCGCGACCTGGCCGGCCACGGCGTAGGTCTTCAGTTTCACGAGGATCCTGAGGTCAACCACTACGGCAATCGTGGCACAGGCATGCTCCTCGTGCCAGGAATGGTGTTCACCATCGAGCCGATGATCAACATGGGCACGTGGCGAGTGTTCATCGATGCCGACGATCCATACGGATGGGAGGTCATCACCGAGGACGAGCTGCCCAGCGCTCAGTGGGAGCACACGCTTCTCATGACTGAACACGGAGTGGAAGTGCTGACGTACTAGTTGAGAGTTGAGAGTTGAGAGTTGAGCGACTTTCGAGTTACGAGATTACCTCGTTGCCCGTTCTCTATCCGCAAAGTATTCTCGTACCTCGTACCTCGAAAAAACTCGTACCTCGCACCTCGTACCTCGTACCTCGAAAAAACTCGCACCTCGAAAAACCTCGCACCTCGAACAAAAAAGAATGTGAAATGGAGAAGAAAATATTCATACTCGCGATAGAAAGCTCATGCGACGACACGTCGGCGGCTGTGCTCGAGGGCACCTTGCTGCGCTCCAACGTCACCGCCTCGCAGGCCGTCCACGAAGCCTATGGAGGCGTTGTGCCAGAGCTGGCTTCACGCGCCCATCAGCAGAACATCGTGCCTGTCGTCGACCAGGCCATCAAGCGAGCCGGCATCACGAAGGAGCAGCTATCGGCCGTCGCCTTCACCCGAGGCCCCGGCCTCATGGGCTCGCTGCTGGTAGGAGTGAATTTTGCAAAGGGCTTCGCCCGCTCGCTGGGCATCCCCCTCATCGATGTTAACCACCTGCAGGGGCACGTCATGGCACATTTCATCAAGAGCGACGCCGACGACCAGGCCCCTCCCTTCCCCTTCCTCTGCCTCCTCGTATCGGGGGGAAACTCCCAGATAGTGCTCGTACGCGCCTATAACGATATGGAGGTGCTGGGGCAGACCATCGACGATGCCGCCGGCGAGGCCATCGACAAGTGCTCGAAGGTGATGGGACTTGGCTACCCCGGAGGCCCCATCATCGACCGTCTCGCCCGTCAAGGCAATCCCAAGGCCTACCAGTTTGCCGAGCCTCATATCCCAGGCCTAGACTACAGCTTCTCAGGCTTGAAGACGTCGTTCCTCTACAGCCTCAGGAAGTGGATTGCCGACGACCCCGACTTCATCGAGCATCACAAGGAGGACATCGCCGCCTCGCTAGAGTGGACCATCGTCGACATCCTCATGAAGAAGCTGCGGCTGGCAGTGAAGCAGACGGGCATCAAGCATGTGGCGGTGGCTGGCGGCGTAAGTGCCAACAACGGCCTGCGCAACGCCTTCCACGATCATGCCCGCCGGTATGGCTGGAAGATCTACATCCCTAAGTTCAGCTACACCACCGACAATGCTGCAATGATCGGCGTAGTAGGCTATTACAAGTATCTCGACCATGTCTTCTGCCCCATCGATGCCCCGGCATTTTCTAAGGTGACATTCAAATAGTGCCTCTCAGGTGAACGAATGCGAAAACTTAATTAAAAAACACAGATATACAATGGATTTCGAAGGTAAGATTATCAGCAGAGAGATCAGCGAGCTGCTGTGGGAACGTGAGAAGACCGTCGCAACGGCCGAAAGCTGCACCGGCGGGCGCATCGCCGAGTCGATCATTGCCGTGCCAGGAGCCTCCAAATACTTCAAGGGTGGCATCATCTGCTACGTCAACGAGGTGAAGGAGCAGCTGCTGGGAGTCAGCCATGAGCTGCTCGAGGAGAAGACGGCCGTCTGCGAGGAAGTGGCCGTTGCAATGGTGCAGGGAGCATGCCGCACGCTCCACACCGACTATGCCGTCGCCGCCACGGGCGTCGCAGGCCCCACAGGCGGCACGAAGGACATCCCCGTAGGCACGATATGGCTGGCTTGCGGAACACCCGAGAACGTCGTCACCTGCAAGGTCGAGGAAGACCATGGGCGCGACATCAACCTCGCCATCGCCACCACCAAGGCCATGACAATGTTGCGTGACTTCCTAAAGGCTGAAGACGCTCCGTCGGACGGCGAGGAACGTTAAAAAACTTTAAGTTTCAACGCTTTCTCCTTACATCGTGCTTGTTTCTTCTTGAAAATTAGTACCTTTGCACCCTGTTTGGAGTAAGTTACAAAAAAGCATCACAATTAAGGTAGATAGAAATGTCGAAAGTTTGTCAAATCACAGGAAAGAAGGCACAGATTGGTAACTATGTGTCGCACTCGAAGCGCCATACCAAGCGCAGCTTCGACGTTAACCTGTTCAGCAAGAAGTTCTACTATGTAGAGGAGGACTGCTGGATTCAGTTGAAGATCAGCGCCGCTGGCCTTCGTTTGATTAATAAGGTCGGTCTCGATGCCGCTTTGAAGCAGGCTGTCGCCAATGGTTTCGTTGACTGGAAGGATATTAAAGTAATAGGAGACTAATAACGATGGCAAGCAAGAAAGCAAAGGGCAATCGCGTGCAGGTAGTACTCGAGTGCACAGAGATGAAGAACAGCGGCCTTCCTGGCACCAGCCGTTACATTACGACGAAGAATCGTAAGAACACGCCTGAGCGCATGGAGCTGATGAAGTATAACCCCATCCTGAAGAAGATGACTCTTCACAAGGAGATAAAGTAAGAGAAAGGCTAAAGAACTATGGCAAAGAAAACCGTTGCTACCCTCCACGAAGGTTCGAAGGATGGTC
>CAMNHM010000064.1 GCA_946539475.1 uncultured Prevotellaceae bacterium
ATCACGGCTTCAAGGCCGATGTGGTGCAGCCTGTGCTTGAGAATACTGTGACAGAGGCTCAAAAGCTGACGGGCGAGCTGATGGGGCGCAGCGAGCATGCCGCACTGGTCAAGGCTATAGACGATGCTACGCAGGCTGTGGCCGCTGCCCAGGGTGAAGCAATGTTCAACGCCTTGGCAGCGCTCTACACGGCGATGGCTCAAGCTACCGACTCGAAGGACATCTTCATGGAGTATGAGGTGGGCGAGGACATCAACGCCCTTGCTATGGCCATTTCGGAATACGATCAGAAGCCCTCGTCGAAGATCCTGCTGGAGAAAGCCAGGGAGCTGCTGCAAGGCATCGCAGGCTGCAGCATCTATGAGACAAGCCAGGTTGGGCAGATCCGCAGCGACATCAGTGCCATGATCAGTGATCTGTTTATGACGGGTGATGTCTATGAGCAGCTGGGCAATGCGCTGTTGCAGTTGTCGGCAGCCCTGAATGCCATTGACGAAGCCCAGAACAATGATGGCCTGGTGGTCGAGGCCAGGGCTTTGTATGTCGATGTCCTGAACAATTACGCCGACGGCGCATACGACCGCGATACGGCTGAGAAAAAGCTGAATGAGGTGACGCTGATGACGACTCGTCTGAAGGAGATGAACCTGGGCATCGGCGGCATCCTGGCCGGCGACTGCAAAGTGGAGTTCTTCACCACCGACGGACGACGTCTGGAGAAGGCTCAGAAGGGCGTCGTGGTCATGAAGATCACTCATGCCGACGGCACCGTGACCATCCGTAAGATGACTACGGAATAACAATTGCCGGAAAAAGAAAGGAAAGGGCAACTAGATACAATTAGCCCCTAATAAAATGAGCAGTCATTGATTTGGCTGCTCATTTTTATAATGTATATTGGTGTCCATATCTATGTGAAAAGGGATGGGTAACTGTCATTTCTGGAAAGCAGATGTGCGCCGCTATGCCTCTGCGCGAAGTTCCTCAACTAAAGCATCAAGAGATTTGAGATTCTCGCCAGCAAACTGCCCTTGCTGAGCTTCGTTGAAACCTTTCGTGATGGTCTCGGTAATAAATGCTTTCTCTGCCTCTACTTCTTTGGAGGATGCTATCATTTTGTCTATGGTCACGCCTTTAATTGCCCCCAAAATCTTCTTCAGACTAGGGACAAGGCTCGCATCTTCAATATTTAATATTTAATACTATCTGTGTCATAACTCTAAGCATTTGCAATTTCGACTGCAAAGATAAGCATAATTTCCGAATAAACAAATAAAAACCAGATAAAAAGAGCAAAGTCGGAGAGGACAAGGATTGCTAGGGGGCAATGATCAGTCCGGAGTGGAGACGCTTTTAGCGTCTCTGCCCAATGGATATGCCATTGCAAAAATAGTTGCGAGTTTATGAAAATAATTGGGGAGAAGTCTTGTTTCGTGTTGATATTTTTAGTAACATTGCAGCATGAAACGAATGATAGACAGAATGATGGTCGCCTGCCTCCTGCTGGGGGCATCGGCCTTTGAGACAGAGGCACAGCCGGCCCAGAAGGACCTGGACACGAAGTATGCAACAGAGCTGATCAAGGCAGGGACGGTGGCACCCGACTTTAAGATGAAGACTCCCGACGGCAAGACCTTCAAGCTGAGTTCGCTGAAGGGCAAGACGGTGGTGCTGGATTTCTGGGCATCGTGGTGCCCTGACTGCAGGAAGGATGCGCCTGAGGTGGTGCGCATGTACAAGGAGTATCACCCCCGTGGCGTGGAGTTCGTGGGCGTGTCGATGGACACAGACGCCCAATGAGATCGTCGACACGAAGCATGTGCTAGCGCACGAAAAACACCCCCCCAAAAAAAGGAGGAACTGAACAATGAAAATCTCACAACGACTGAAGAACCGCCTGGCTGAAGCTCTGATAGCAGCACTCACGGCCTTCATCACTGCACTCACGACAGTATCTTGTATGAGTGTTATCCCTGCACTATAGCCGCCCCTTATCAAGGGGCTCTAAACGTGTATGGGACACGGCCCTCTCTTCTAAAAGTTCCCCTTCCATTTAGCAGGTGGAAGGGGATTTTTCTTGATTCTTTTGTCACAAAATGTCACGCAAAATCGCTGACTTCCGCAGTATTTCTGCGGGTGTGACAATTGTGACAATGTGACAAAATCAACTTTTGGAGTTAAAGGAGTTAAAGGAGTTAAAGGAGTTGAAAGACATTAGCTAAACATTTGGAGTTAAAGGAGTTAAAGGAGTTAAAAGACATTACCTACTCCCTTTGTCCGCCATAGGTGTAGGATTCGTAAGGGAAGAACTATTGTCCTTAACTCCTTTAACTCCTTTAACTCCTTTAACTCCTCAACTTGCGTCCTTAACTCCCTTAACTCCTTTAACTCCTCAACTTGCAGCCCTCAGATGTCCAGCAGCTCGCGCAGCTTTGCGACTGTGATCTTGATCTTTTCGTAGTTGTCCATCAGGGTGACGTCGAGGTGATAGCGAGCCTTGTTATAATATTGCTCGCGCGCGGAGAGCTGCGTCTTGATGAAGTCGATGAGCTCCTCAGGGCTCTTGCCCTTGAGCAGCGGGCGCTCTGTCTTTCCCATGAGCAGATGGCCGTGGAGCACCTCGGGCGAGCAATGCAGATATACCACCTGGGCCTGCCGGTTCATGTAGTCGATGTTGTCGAAGTAGCAGGGTGTGCCCCCTCCGCAGCTGATGACGACGTCCTCGAACTCGGCCACCTCGTGGAGCATGTTGTGCTCTATCTGCCGGAAGGCCTCCTCGCCCATCTCTGCAAAGATCTGCGACACCTTCTTCCGCCGGCGGTTCTCGATGTACCAGTCGAGGTCATAGAATGCGAGCCCCAGCTCCTTGGCCAGGGCTCTTCCGATGGTGGTCTTTCCGGCCCCCATATATCCGATGAGAATGATGCGCTTCATTTCTTGACGTAGGACATCGCCTCCTCGTAGCTCATCTCTCGCACCTTGTCGTGCACAGCTTTTGGCAGCCGATAATTCTTGCCCTTGTAGACGATATAGGGCCCGTAGCGCCCGTTGAGGATCTCGAGGTCGTGGTCTTCGACGAAGACGCGCAGGTGTTTCTTCTCATCCTGGTGCCGTTTCTCGTCAAGGATCTTCACTGCCTCGGCAATGGTGACGGTCATGGGGTCGGTGCCTTTGGGCAGCGATGCAAAGAGCTTGTCGTGCTGCACGTAGGGTCCGAAGCGCCCGGTGTTCACCATGATGGGCTCTCCCTCGAACTCACCCAGCATGCGCGGCAGCTTAAAGAGTTCGAGTGCCTGCTCCAGGGTGATGGTCTCGATGCTGATCTCCTTGGGCATATGGGCGAACTGTGGTTTCTCCTTATCGCTGGCAGAGCCGATCTGCACGACGGGTCCGAAGCGCCCGATCTTTGCAAAGACCGGCCGTCCCGACCTCGGGTCGACGCCCAGCTGGCGCTCGCCGGCCTTCCGCTCGGAGCGCTGGTTGAGTGCCTTGTCGACAGTCGGCTCGAAGTCCTTGTCGAAGCTCTTCATCATTTTCTCCCACTGCACCTGTCCGGCAGCAATCTTATCAAAGTCCTTCTCGATCTTCGCCGTGAAGTTATAGTCCATGATGGCTGGGAAGTGCTCCATGAGATAGTCGTTCACGACGATGCCGATGTCGGTAGGCAGCAGCTTGCCCTTTTCCGAGCCGGTGGTCTCGCGGCGCTTCTTCGAAGTGATGAGCTTTCCCTTCAGGGTGATGACGTCGTACTCGTGCTCCTCGCCTTTCTTGTCGCCTTTCGCCACGTACTCACGCTGCTGGACGGTGGAGATGAAGGTGGCATAGGTCGACGGGCGCCCGATGCCCAGCTCCTCGAGCTTATGGACGAGCGTTGCCTCGGTATATCGCTGCGGCCCTTGGCTGAAGCGCTCCCATGCGCTGATCTCGCGGCGGACGAGCTCGTCGCCCTCTTTCAGCGGAGGCAGCACGTGGGCAAACTCGTCGCGGTTCTCCTCCTCGTCGTCGGTCGACTCGCGATAGACTTTCAGGAAGCCGTCGAACTTCACCACCTCGCCCGTGGCAACGAATTTCGAGGTCAGAGGCGAGGCCGAAGCCTCGGCGGGCTGGCCGTCACCCCTGGCAGCGATCTCGACGGTTGTCTTTTCTATTTCTGCATCTGCCATCTGACAGGCTACGGTACGCTTCCAGATGAGGTCGTAGAGGCGGCGCTCCTGGGCCGTGCCCTCGATGGTGGCATGGCTCATGTAGGTAGGACGGATGGCCTCGTGAGCCTCCTGTGCACCCTTCGAGCTGGTATGATACTGTCGCACCTTGCTATAGTCGTCGCCATAGAGGCCGATAATCTCCTCCTTGGCAGCAGCGATAGCCATTCCGGCCAGGTTGACCGAGTCGGTACGCATGTAGGTGATGAGTCCGTTCTCGTAGAGATGCTGCGCCACCATCATCGTCTGGCTGACGGTGAATCCCAGCTTGCGGGCAGCCTCCTGCTGCAGCGTCGACGTGGTGAAGGGAGGTGCCGGCGTGCGCTTCATGGGCTTCTTCTGCACCGACTCCACGTAGAACTCAACGTTCTTGCACTGCTCCAGGAAGTCGTTGACCTCCTGCACCGTCTTGAGGCGCTGCTGCAGCGTGGCCTTCACCTCAGAGGCGGAGCCGTCGGCATTGGTGACGGCGAAGATGCCGCTGACGCTGTAGTAGGTCTCGCTCTTGAAGTCCTGAATCTCGCGCTCTCGCTCGACGATCAGCCTGACGACGACGCTCTGCACGCGGCCTGCCGAGAGTGCCGGCTTCACCTTCCGCCACAGCACGGGCGAGAGCCTGAAGCCCACCAGGCGGTCGAGCACGCGACGTGCCTGCTGGGCGTCGACGAGGTTCATGTCGAGCGTACGCGGATGCTCGATGGCCTCAAGGATGGCCGGCTTGGTGATCTCGTGGAAGACGATGCGCTTCGTCTTCGCCTCGTCCAGCCCCAGCACCTCGCAAAGATGCCAGGAGATGGCCTCTCCCTCGCGGTCCTCATCACTTGCCAGCCATACCTGACTGGCTTTCTTGGCCTGCGTACGCAGCTCGCCGACCAGCTTTTTCTTCTCCTCAGGGATTTCGTATACGGGTTCGAGCGTCGACTCGTCGATACTCAAGTCGTGCTTCTTCAGGTCGCGTATGTGACCATAGCTCGACATCACCTTGAAGTCGTCGCCCAGGAATTTCTCGATAGTCTTGGCCTTAGCCGGTGACTCAACAATGACTAGATTCTTCTGCATCTCTTATGACACTTTTGTCGTTTCGGGGTGCAAAAGTACTGAAAAAGTTTGCTTATACCTTATTTATATAGGAGATTTTTTGTTTTCTTAACGTTTGAGGAACCTTCCTACAGCTTTTCGTATGCTCCAGAGGCCGAAGCGCTCAGGGACGACCTCATCGAGCGGCACCCATGCCAGCCGCGCGGCATCGTCGCCCGCCACCGCTTCGGCGTCGGCCGCGACCTCCACTCGGTAGAACATGTCGAGCGTGTGGATGGTCATGCCCGAATACTCATAGAGGTTGGGTATGCTGAAGAGGTAGTCGGCACGCTCCACCCGGAGGCCCGTCTCCTCCAGCACCTCTCGCGCCATCCCCTCCTCTGCCGTCTCGTCCATGTCGACAAAGCCTCCGGGCAGGTCCCACGTGCCCCGGGCAGGCTCCTTCCCACGCAGCGCCACGAGCAGGCAGCCACCGCGCAGGATGAAAGCCGCCGTCGCCGACGACGGGTTGGCATAGTAGGTAAAACCACAGGCGTGGCACGACTTACTCTTTTCGTTGTTCACTTTGAACAAGCTGCTGCCACAAACCGGGCAGTAGTGAAATTTCTCTAACGGATGCATCTCTATTTCTTGTTTTTCGTGCAAAGATAATGGAAAAAGTTGGAATAGTTGTAAGAAAAATGCTAGAAAACACAACAAAATGTCACTTTTTTCTTGCAGGTTAAAAAAATATTATATAACTTTGCAACCGAATATCGACTTACATGTAATAGAAAAAAGAAGGTTTTTTTATAATTATTAATTAAAGTACTAATGTTATGAGTAAAAGATTAACATCTTTGCTGATTGGTGCATTTGCAGTATTGCTGCTTGGTGCACCGGCACAGGCTCAGGTGCAGAAAGTGATCAAGACAAAGGCTTCGAAGGCCATTGCCGCTTACTGCCAGCAGCTGAAGCTGAAGGTTGATCTCGCCACCAGCGTCGAGTTCCGCAAGCTCTCCCAGGAGCAGCAGGCGCAAGTCGTCAAGGAGGCTGAGGCACGAATCAAGAAGAATGCGAGCAGGGAGTATGCTCCCCTGCCCCATGCCGCAATGGCTGATGCCCGGCAGTTCAGCCAGCAGGGCACACCCGTCTATGGCAAGCAGTTCAGCCGCCGCTCGGCGAACACTCCGCTGATGGCTCCCCGCAAGGCCGGTGAGGCTGCCGACGAGAACGGCATCATCACCTCGCCCGCTGAAGGCGAGCACAAGTTCTACACCCGCGAAGGCATGGCTTACTACTACTCTGGCCAGCTCCAGATGGGTCCCCAGAGCGGTCTGGCCGAGATTGTGGAGTGCGCCGACGGCACTATCTATTTCAAGGACATCGTCTCTCACTACGCCACTGGTGCATGGGTGAAGGGTACGAAGACTGGCAACACCATCACCTTCGCTGCCGGACAGCCCGTATCGTACAACTCCAACTACGGTACAACGCTGAGCGTCAACTGGGGTGAAGGCAACAGCGTCGATCGCGTTGCCGGCGACATCACCTTCGAGATCGACGGCGACGTCATCCGCCTCGTCGGATCGAGCGAGGAAAAGCTCCTGGCAGTACACTGGGACGACGACAACACCTGGTCGGGCAACGGTGACTATGATACCGTGCTGACCCTGGATCCCACCTACATTCCTCCCACGCTCATCACGCCTCCCGACGGACTGGAGACGCAGACCTGCAAGCTCACCGGCGCTCAGTACACCAACACTGGTGCTGCCAACTACTCGACCAACGTCGAGGTGGGCATCGACGGCAACGACTATTACATCAAGGGTATGTTCAAGGCAATGCCTAACGCCTGGATCAAGGGTACGCTCACTGATGGCGTGGTCGTCTTCCCGAAGCTACAGTACCTTGGCAACTATGGCGGTTCCTACGAAATCTACCTGCTGGGCGTGACATGGCTTGACGACCAGAACTATCAGCTCGACGACTTCAAGATGGCCTACGACGAGGAGACGACGACGCTCACCTCGCTGAACGACGTGCTTGCCAACGCCAGCCAAACCGAGATCTACTACCTCAGCTGGCTGGGCGAGATCTCCATCCCGCTGACTATCGTCGAGGAGGCTGTCGCCACCACCGGCGAGCCCGTCGATGAGCTGCCTTACATCAACAAATTCGACACCGAGGCTGACCAGGCTGCCTTTGGCGCCATCGACTCCAACGATGATGGTTCCACCTGGTACTTCAGCGATGGCACGGCCTACTATACCTATGCAGAAGATGCTGCCAACGACTGGCTCGTCTCGCCCGCCATCTATCTCGAGGCAGGCAAGAACTATCACTTCTCAATCGACGCAGCAAGCTACTGGGCAGCCTACTTCCCGGAGCGCATGGAGGTGAAGATGGGTAAGGCCCCCAAGGCTTCCGAGCTGAAGCAGGAGGTCATTCCCCCTACCGACCTGCTGACCGATGACCTCGTGCCCTACGAGAACGAGCTGGTGACCGTCAGCGAGACGGGCTACTACCACTTCGGTATCCACGCCATCTCCGACGCCAACATGTACCACCTGCTGGTCGACAACTTCCTGGTTGAGCCCAGTGCACTTCCCACCGCTCCCAACGAGGTGACCGACCTCACTGTCGAGTCGACCGTGACAGGCGTTCCCGGAGCTATCGTCAAGTTCAACGCTCCGACAACGGCTCTCAACGACGAATCTCTCACCGAGAACCTTACCAAGATTGAGATCTACCGCGACGGACAGCTCATCGCTACGCTGACCGACATCGCCCCCGGACAGGAGGTCGTCTACGAGGACAACGACCCCGCTCTGACCGTCGGCAACCACACCTATCAGGTGATTCCCTACAATGCTGACGGCATTGGCAAGAAGAGTGCTGTCGTGACTGCTCACATCAGCGTGCAGCTGGCAGTGCCTTACTTTGCCGACTTCTCGGCTGCCGGCGTGCTCGACCAGTTTGGCGTGATTGATGCCAACGGCGACGGCACTACCTGGGCTTGGAACACCTCAGGATATGCAGCTGTTAGCTACAACCAGCTGGAGCAGGCCGACGATTACATCGTCACCATGCCTATCGCAATGAAGGCTGGCAAGACCTACAACATCAATGCCTCGATCAGCACTGGCAGCACCACCTACGTTCCTGAGGCCTTCGAGATCGTCATTGGCAACGCTCCCACGCTTGAGGCCCTGACCACCGTCATCGTACCCGAGACCAACGTCTATCAGACCACGCCGATGACTTACTCCGGCTCGTTCACCTGCGAGGCCGACGGCAACTACTACGTGGCTGTCCACGGCATCAGCCAGCCCGACATGATGAGACTGCAGCTCTTCTCGCTCAGCGTCATGCAGGAGCTCACCGCCGAGTCGCTCCGCGCTCCGCGCCTGAGCGTACAGCCTGATCCTTACGGACTCGACAAGGCTGTCGTCACCCTCACCGCTCCCGCTATGACGATGGACGGCACGAAGCTCACTGAGAACATCGGCAAGATCGTGCTCTATCGCAACGGCATGGCCTACAAGACCTTCGAGAACGTCAAGCCTGGCGACATCAAGGTGTTCGTCGAGGAGAACATCAATGGTGCCTACAAGTACATGGCTGTGCCATTCGACAACGACGGCAACCACGGACAGGCTACTGAGACTGTCAGCGTCTTCGTCGGACTCGACGTGCCTGCATCGCCCACGAACATCGTTGCACAGGAGACCGTCAACGGCGTCATCTTCAGCTGGGATCCCGTCACCACGGGTGCCAACGGTGGTATCATCGTTCCCTCGGAGGTGACCTACACCGTCTATAGCGCTCACCAGGAGCAGGGCTGGTTCGGCCCGCAGTGGGTGCTCGACGAGGCTGTCGCCGTCACCACCGACACGAAGGCTGAGATTGAGCTCGACAACAGCGTCGAACAAGCCACTGCTGCCTTCTTTATCGCCGCCAAGAACGAGCTCGGCGAAGGCAGTGCAAGCGGTAACCTCTGCTTCGTCGGACAGCCCTGGCAGATGCCGCTCGAGGAGCACTTCGGACAGACATTTAACTACAGCTGGGTCTACAACGCATCAGAGGGTGTCGGCGTAGCATATTCACAGGAGAGCAGCGACGACGACAACAGCAGCGTCGAGTTCAGCACCCCGATGGACGACGGACAGAGCGGATACTTCCAGAGTGGCAAGATTGCCATGCGCGAGGGCAACCCGACCCTGATCGTCGACGTGAAGGGCACTGGCGCAGCCAAGAACCGCTTCGCCGTGAGAGTTGTCGATGCCAATGGCAAGACCCACGCCCTGACGAGCGTGCCCGTCACCGAGGATTGGAAGACCCTGAAGGTGTCGCTGGCCGACTTCGCCAACGATCCGTTCATCAAGGTTGAGCTCTACTGCGACCTCAAGGGCGCCGGCAGCATCGTCTTCGACAACATGAAGATCACCGACCTGCTCGAATACAACCTCGCAGCCATCCTGGAGGCTCCGAAGAGCATCAAGGCTGGTGAGACGGCTAAGGTGAACGTCACCGTGAAGAACATCGGTGAGCGTCCAGTGAAGGACTACACCGTGAAGATTCTTGCCGGCGAGAACGAGCTGCTCAACCAGAAGGTCAGCGAGGACCTCGCTTCCTTCGGCACAAAGACCTTCGCTGCCGACCTCGTAACCACCATCTTCGACAAGGCTGAGGACATCACCCTGCGTGCAGAGGTGGAGTATGCCCTTGAGCTCGACGACGAGGACAACACCGCAGAGCAGGTCATCAGCATCAAGCAGAGCACTGCCGCACAGCCCGAGAACGTGGTAGCCCAGAAGAACGGCAACGACGTCAACCTCAGCTGGAACGCTCCCTCGTCGAGTAATGAGGAAGCCACCGAGGACTTCGAGGATACCGAGGCATTCCCCGCATTCGGCATTGGCGGCATCGACGCTAACAACCGCTACGGCGCCTTCGGTTCGTGGACCCTCTACGACGGCAACAACTGCACCGTCTATGGCTTCAACGGCGCCACCTTCGAGAACAGCGGCGAAATCCAGGCATGGCAGGTGCTCAACCCGAACCTCGTCAGCGCTAACTTCGCCAGCACCTATGTTCCTCACAGCGGCAACCAGTTCCTCATCTCGTTCTGCCCCGCTGACGAGGTTCAAGGCACGCCCGCTGCCGACCACTGGATCATCTCGCCCGCACTGCCCGGCGTCGCTCAGACCATCTCCTTCTGGTATCGCGCCATCACCGACCAGTATGGTGCAGAGACCTTCGAGGTGTGGTACTCCACCACCGACAACAAGGTGGAGAGCTTCACCAAGGCTGGCAGCTACAACACCACAGCTACCGAATGGACGCAGATGAGCGTCGACCTGCCCGCAGGAACGACCTACTTCGCCATCCGTCACACGGCTAAGGACATCTTCGGACTGCTCCTCGACGACATCACCTACACACGTGGTGGTGGCAACGTCAGCAAGTACAACGTCTATGTCGACCGTGAGCTCTACGACGACACCACCGGCACGTCGATGGTTGTGAAGAACACCACCGCTAAGAGCTTCGCCGTCAGCGCCGTCTATGGCAATGGCCAGGAGTCGATGCCCGTCGAGGTCATCCTCAACGGCGCTAACCAGGAGCCCACCTCCATCGAGGAGCTCACTGGCCGTCAGCAGCCCGTCGACGTCTACTCGCTCGATGGTAAGCTCGTACGCCAGCAGACGACCACCCTGCAGGGTCTGAAGGGTGCCTACATCATCGAGGGCCAGAAGGTCATCGTGAAGTAAGCAACTCCACATCACAAGCATTTCCCCAATGTGGGGCGCACAGCAAACGTGCGCCCCGCATTAATTTTTGGCCGGTGGCCGACGGACGTCGCGCTAATGCCGAAGGAACGTCACGCTAGTGCCGAAGGAACGTCACGCTAGTGCCGAAGGAACGTCACGCTAGTGCCAAACGAGCGTCGCGTCCGAAGGCCATTTTCGTGCTGCCCGAGCCAAGCGCCCAAAAGCGCCATGCAATCACCCCCTAAAGCGGCATACCATAAGCGATGTCACAATTTATGAATTAAACACAATAAATATTCAAAAATATTTGGTGATATGCAGAAATATTAGTAATTTTGCAGCCCAAACACGAATAAATATTCCGTTATGAAGATCAAGAACAAGAGGCTCGAAGCACTGCGCCTCATCATTTCAAGCCAGCAGCTAGGCAGTCAGGAAGAACTATTGAGCGCGTTGCAGGAAGAAGGCTACCAGCTGACACAGGCCACGCTGAGCCGCGACCTGAAGCAGCTGAAGGTGGCAAAAGCATCGACGATGAGCGGCAAGTACATCTATGTGCTGCCCAACGAGACGATGTACCGCCGCGTGAGCACTCCCTCGTCGCTGCGCGAGATGATGCAGATACCGGGCTTCGTGAGCATCAACTTCTCGGGCAACATGGGCGTCATAAAGACCCGTCCGGGCTATGCCAGCGCCATCGCCTGGAACATCGACCATAACGACATCCCCGAGATACTGGGCACGATAGCTGGCGACGACACCATAATCATCGTCATCCGCGAGGGCATCAGCAGTCAGGAGGTGGTCCATGCGCTAGAAGGCGTGATACCCAGCGTGAGGAAATAGAGTAACGGGACACCGGCGATGACACATTATTAATAAATGAGACATGGAACAGGAAACAGATATTGAGATACTTGTGGCGGGACCTGAGCACGAGGTCTACGTCGACACAATCCTAGAGACGATTGCAGAAGCAGCAAAGGTGCGCGGGACGGGCATCGCCAAGCGTACCCACGAGTATGTGGCCAAGAAGATGCAGGAGGCAAAGGCAGTCATCGCACTGACGAAGGACGGCCGCTTCGCAGGGTTCAGCTATATCGAGACATGGGAGCAGCAGCAGTATGTCACGACGTCGGGACTGATTGTCCACCCCGACTTCCGCGGGCACCACGTGGCGAAGCGCATCAAGGACATGACGTTCACCCTGGCACGCACGCGATGGCCCCACGCAAAGATCTTCTCGCTGACCAGCGGAGCCGCCGTGATGGCCATGAACACGCAGCTGGGCTACCAGCCCGTCACCTTCGCCGACCTCACCGACGACGAGGCCTTCTGGCGAGGATGCGAGGGATGCATCAACGTCGACGTGCTGCATCGCACCGACCGAAAATACTGCATCTGCACCGCCATGCTTTACGACCCAACCGAGCACCTGCCCGCAAAAATTCCAGACGAGGTGCTCTCGCGCATCAAGCACTTACAAGAATTGGAGGAACAGTGAACGCATTTTGGCACAACCCAATTTAATTCATAACAACAACGTATTAAACGATTTTTAGATATGACAAACAAAAAAGTTGTGGTAGCCTTTTCTGGTGGGCTTGATACCAGTTACACAGTCATGAAACTCTCGCAAGACGGCTACGAGGTCTATGCCGCCTGCGCCAACACCGGCGGATTCTCACCCGAGCAGCTCGCACGCAACGAGGAGAACGCCTACAAGCTGGGAGCCAAGGCGTATGTCACCCTCGACGTCACACAAGAATACTACGAGAAGTCGCTGAAGTACATGATCTTCGGCAACGTCCTCCGCAACAACTGCTACCCCATCTCCGTCTCGAGCGAGCGCATCTTCCAGGCACTGGCCATCGCCCGCTATGCCCGTAAGATCGGGGCTGACGCCATCGCCCACGGTTCGACGGGCGCCGGCAACGACCAGATACGCTTCGACATGACCTTCCTCGTGATGGCCCCCGGCGTAGAGATCATCACCCTGACACGCGACAAGAAGCTGACGCGCAAGGAAGAGGTTGACTACCTCAACGAGCACGGCTTTACGGCTGACTTCGCCAAGCTGAAGTACTCGTACAACGTGGGCATCTGGGGCACCAGCATCTGCGGCGGCGAGCTGCTCGACCCCACCCTGGGCTTGCCCGAGGACGCCTACCTGAAGCACGTGACGGCCAAGGAGCCCGAGCAGCTGCTGAAGATAGCTTTCGAGAAGGGCGAGATCGTCGGTGTGAACGGTGAGAAGTTCGACGACCGTGTGAAGGCCATCCAGAAGATTGAGGAGATCGGCGCCTCATATGCCATCGGCCGCGATGCCAACGTTGGCGACACCATCATCGGCATCAAGGGCCGCGTAGGCTTCGAGGCCGCAGCGCCGAAGCTCATCATCGAGGCCCACCGCCTGCTGGAGAAGTCGACGCTGTCGAAGTGGCAGCAGTACTGGAAGGACCAGGTGGCCAACTGGTACGGCATGTTCCTCCACGAGAGCCAGTACCTGGAGCCCGTCATGCCCGACATCGAGGCCATGCTCAGCAGCTCGCAGCGCAACGTCACCGGCACGGCCATCCTCCGCCTGCGCCCCTACGGCTTCGAGACCGTCGGCATCGACAGCCCCAACGACCTGACGAAGAGCAAGCTCGGCGAGTACGGCGAGACGCAGACCGGCTGGACCGCCGACGAGGCCAAGGGCTTCATCAAGGTCAGCTCTACCCCACTCCGCGTGTACTACGGCATTCATCCCGACGAAGAGAGATAACCCCCACCCACTAACACACAGGAATCATGGAACCCAAACGATTCTACCTCTCCGAGAGAGACAAAAAGATTGCTGGCGTCTGCGGAGGCATCGCCGAGTATTTCAACATCGACTCGCTGCTGGTGCGCGTAGCCTTCCTGCTGTTCATCTTCTCCTTCGGAGGCGGACTCATAGCCTACATCGTGCTGTGGCTCTGCGCCCCCAGAAGACTCTAATTTATTCCGACCACCAAACTTTCCGCCAAAAAGTTTGGTGGTTAGGATTTTATATGTTATCTTTGTGCCAACATTTAGAATCCCAAATCAGCAAGCTATGTGTAAAGTAACTCTTTCATACGACGCGAAGAATGTCAAGGCACAACAAGCACTCCTGACACTACTCAGCACGGGGCTCTTCACCCAGATGCCTACCCCTGGCGAGGAAAGTCCAGTTGACGACCCGGACATCGACTACTCCGACCCTTGGCTATACGAAGACCACGGTGACCTGCCTCCACTGCCCGAGGGCAAAGAGTCGTTTACCCTTGAGGAAGCCTATGAGTTGATAGTAAAGGACATCTGCGAAATCTACGAAAAAGATGCAATATGAACTTAAGCGTCTCGCCTTGAGCAGGATATGGATGTTCTACAGGAACGTTGCAAAAAAATACAGGCATACCTACTCCTCCGACGACATGCGTCGGAATATAAGGCAGGCAGTTTTTAACTGCTACGACATTGAGCAGACCCTTCCGCGCCGTCGCCCCACCCTACGACGATGGCAGAGCTACCACATGGCAAAGGCAGACAACTGGTACTACGCTTATACCATCGAAGGCGACACCATCATCATACAAGACGCCTGCCATGCACAGAACATGCACGAAAACTTATAAACAATGATAAGAATAGGAATACTTGGAGCCGCCGGCTATACGGGCGGCGAGCTCATCCGCCTGCTGATTAACCATCCAGAGGCGAAGATCGTCTTTGCCAACTCAGAGAGCAACGCCGGCAACCTGGTGAGCGACGTGCACGAAGGGCTCACCGGCGACACCGACCTGCGCTTCACCGACCAGCTGCCTTTCGACCAGGTAGACGTCGTGTTCTTCTGCTTCGGACACGGCAAGAGCGAGGCCTTCCTCAAGGAGCACACCATCCCCGAGCACGTGAAGATCATCGACCTGGCACAGGACTTTAGAGTTAGGAGTGAGGAGTTCTTTGCAGAGCAAAGCGGCGGAGCCGAGCGAGGAGTTAGGAGTAGTTTTGTCTATGGGCTGCCTGAGCTGAACAAAGCCGACATCATCAATGCACAACATGTGGCCAACCCCGGCTGCTTCGCCACTGCCATCCAGCTGGCTCTTTTGCCCGCGGCCCACATGAACCTGCTGAAGAGCGACGTCTCGGTGAACGCCATCACCGGGTCGACGGGTGCCGGCCAGAAGCCCGGCGCCACCACCCACTTCTCGTGGCGCGCCGACAACATGAGCATCTACAAGCCCTTCGAGCACCAGCATATCGCCGAGATACGGCAGTCGCTGGCACAGGCACAGGGCTACCTCGACGTCGACATCGACTTCATACCCTA
>CAMNHM010000065.1 GCA_946539475.1 uncultured Prevotellaceae bacterium
CCGCCGGGCTGTGCACCACCGGCTTGACTGTACATCTTCTGCGAGGCGGCCTGCATCACCTGGTTGAGGTTGTTGATGGCGTTATCGATGGCGTTGACGTCGCCACTCTTGTGGGCATCTTTCAGCTGCTGGACAGCAGCTTCCACGTTAGCCTTGTCAGCTCCAAGTTTGTCGCCGTTCTCCTGAAGGAAAGTTTCCGTCTGGAAAATCATCGAGTCGGCCTGATTCATCTTGTCGATGCGCTCGCGTTCTTTCTTATCGGCTTCTGCAAACTGCTCGGCCTCGGCCTTCATGCGGTTGATCTCATCCTGCGAGAGACCCGAGCTGGCCTCGATGCGGATGGCCTGCTCCTTGCCTGTAGCCTTATCCTTGGCGCTCACTTTCACGATACCGTTGGCATCGATGTCAAAGGTTACCTCAATCTGAGGAATGCCACGGCGTGCGGGAGCGATACCTGTCAGGTTGAACTGTCCTAGGCTCTTGTTCTGGGAAGCCATGGGACGCTCGCCTTGCAGGACGTGGATGGTGACCTCCGTCTGATTGTCTGCTGCTGTAGAGAATACTTGACTCTGCTTGCAGGGAATCGTCGTGTTAGCGTCGATCAGCTTGGTCATCACGCCACCAAGTGTCTCAATACCCAGTGTCAGCGGGGTGACGTCGAGCAGGACGATGTCCTGACCGGTCTCCTGGTTGAGGATAGCACCTTGGATGGCGGCGCCTACTGCTACGACCTCGTCGGGGTTGACACCTTTCGAAGGCTCCTTGCCGAAATAGTTCTTCACCAGCGTCTGCACAGCAGGAATACGGCTCGATCCACCTACGAGTATCACCTCGTCGATGTCGCTGGTCTGGATGCCAGCGTCGCGGACGGCATTCTGGCAGGGCACCAGACATGCCTGGATCAGATTGTGAGCCAGTTGCTCAAATTTTGCACGCGTGAGCGTCTTCACCAGGTGTTTGGGCACGCCGCCGACAGGCATGATGTAGGGAAGGTTGATCTCAGTGGTTGTCGAAGATGAAAGCTCAATCTTTGCCTTTTCGGCAGCCTCCTTCAGTCGCTGCATGGCCATGGGGTCGCTCTTCAGGTCGGCACCCTCGTCGTTCTTGAACTCCTGCACGAGCCAGTCGATGATGACCTGGTCGAAGTCGTCGCCGCCCAGATGGGTGTCACCATTGGTCGAGAGTACCTCAAACACACCTCCGCCGAAGTCGAGGATAGAGATATCGAAGGTACCACCGCCAAGGTCGAAGACGGCGATCTTCATGTCCTTGTTGGTCTTGTCGATACCGTATGCCAGTGCGGCTGCTGTAGGCTCGTTGACGATACGGCGCACGTTCAGGCCGGCAATCTGTCCTGCCTCCTTCGTGGCCTGACGCTGCGAGTCAGAGAAGTATGCAGGGACAGTGATGACGGCATCCGTCACTTCTTGTCCGAGATAGTCCTCGGCAGTTTTCTTCATCTTCTGCAGCACCATGGCCGAGATTTCCTGAGGAGTATACTTACGTCCATCGATGTCGACACGCGGATAGCCGCCTTCGTTGACGACCGAGAATGGTACGCGCGAGATTTCCTTTTCCGTCTGCTGCCATGTCTCGCCCATGAAGCGCTTGATGCTGTAGACGGTCTTCTTCGGGTTGGTGATAGCCTGGCGCTTGGCGGGGTCGCCAATCTTGCGTTCGCCGCCATCTACGAAACCCACTACTGAAGGCGTGGTACGCTTGCCTTCGCTGTTTGCAATGACAACAGGCTCGTTACCCTCGAATACGGCAACGCACGAGTTGGTTGTACCTAAGTCAATTCCAATAATCTTTCCCATAATTCTTATTCCTTTATTGTTATTATTCTTTTTTATTGATGATGGCTGATAAGCCGCTAACTATACAACAAATCGTGTGCCATTCTGTTCGAATGACACACGATATGACAAGTTGTCAGTTGCTGGCAGCTGAAAACAGTCGTTTCGTCGCCTTGTGTCAGGCGTCCTTGTTCTCGTTTAGGACTGCCATGATCTTTGCTTCAAGCTCTTCGCAGAGCTCTGGGTTGTCCTTTAGTAACTGCTTCGTAGCGTCGCGTCCCTGAGCGAGCTTGGAGTCATCATAGGAGAACCAAGACCCGCTTTTCTTGATGATCTCGTACTCGGTAGCGAGGTCGAGGATTTCGCCTACTTTCGAGATACCCTCGCCGAAGATGATCTCGAACTCAGCCTTCCGGAATGGAGGAGCTACCTTGTTCTTCACCACCTTTACCTTTGTCAGGTTACCCAGTATGTTGTCGCCATCTTTGACGGGTGTCGACTTGCGCACGTCGATGCGTACGGATGCATAGAACTTCAGCGCGTTACCGCCTGTCGTCGTCTCAGGACTTCCAAACATGACGCCTATTTTCTCGCGCAGCTGGTTGATGAAGATGCAGGTCGTATTGGTCTTGGCAATGGTGCCTGTCAGTTTGCGCAATGCCTGGCTCATAAGTCGGGCGTGCAGACCCACGGCTGAGTCCCCCATGTCGCCCTCGATCTCCTTCTTTGGCGTGAGTGCTGCTACGGAGTCGATAACAATGATGTCGATAGCGCTCGAGCGTATGAGCTGGTCGGCTATTTCAAGTGCCTGCTCACCATTGTCGGGCTGCGAGATTAATAGGTCGTCAACGTTGACGCCCAGCTTCTGCGCATAGAAACGGTCGAAGGCGTGCTCTGCATCAATGAAGGCAGCGATGCCCCCCATCTTCTGTGTCTCAGCAATGGCGTGAATCGCTAGTGTCGTTTTACCCGACGACTCCGGACCATAGATCTCGATGATACGTCCGCGTGGATAGCCTCCTACTCCCAGTGCAGCGTTCAAGCCGATGGACCCCGTCGGTATCACGTCGACAGGTACGATCTGTTCGTCGCCCATGCGCATGATGCTTCCTTTGCCAAAGTCCTTCTCTATCTTCGACATCGCTGCCTGTAGTGCTTTCAGTTTCTGCTGTTGAGGGGTCAAAGCCTCGTTTTCAGTTTCTTTTTTTGCCATAGTCGTTAATTGTATTTTTTTTGTTGAATATGATTCTTATAGGTCGATCGTCAGACGCTTCAGGTCTTTGTCCTGCGAGCTGGTGCCATAGAGCACTTCGTAGCGTCCGGGCTTGGTGCGCATGGTGTTCGTCGACGTGTCGAAGAACTCGAACGATTCCTGTGTAAGCTGTAGCCTTGCCGTCGCCGACTGTCCAGCCTTTAGATTGATTCTTTGGAAAGCACGCAATGATTTCAGAGGTCCTTCCTTGTCTTGGAGGTCGCGGATGTACACCTGTATGGTTTCTGATCCGTCGCGACTGCCTGTGTTGCTGACAGGCACGCTTAGCTGGAAGCCATCGCCCTGTCGGGTTATCTGTCCGTCGCCAATACTGAACGTGGTGTAGCTCAGTCCGTAGCCAAAGGCGAAGAGCGGGTCAGAGAAATAGCGGTACGTGCGCCCGCGCATGGAGTAGTCCTCGTAGTCGGGCAGCTGAGCGTCGGAGCGATAGAAGGTCACGGGCAGCTTTCCGGATGGATTGACATCGCCAAAGAGTACGTCAGCGACTGCCGTTCCTCCCTCCTGGCCAGCATACCAAGCCTGTACGATGGCGTCGCACGACTCCACTTCTGGTTGCAGGGCGATGGCCGATCCCGAGCAGTTGACGAAGATGACGGTCTTGCCAGCTTCTTTGAGTGCTTTGAGGAATCCGCGTTGCACCTTAGGCAGTTCGATGCTTGTACGGTCGCCACCGCGGAATCCTTCGATGTTGACGGGCATCTCCTCGCCTTCAAGAGCAGGTGAAATGCCTCCGACGAAAATCACCGTCTGTATGCCCTTCAGCTGGCTGATGATAGCCTGGTAGTTGATGGGCTCCTCACGTGCGATGTTGATTTTCAGGTCGGCATTCCAGGTCTTGACGAATTGGTATCGGATTTCAATCTGATAGGCATGACCAGCCTCTGCCTGAATGGCAGTGCGTGAGGGCGTCGTACGCCAGCTGTGCTGACGCTGCTGACGCTCACCGTCTATGTAGACCTCATAATGACCTGTTCCCTCGACGTTGACGACATACTCGCCAGACACCTTCGGAGTGAATGTGGTCTCGTACTTGGCAGAGAAGTCCTCAATCTGCACGCCTGGAGCGAAGTTGTGCATGCCTGCCGTCGTGACGGCAACGGGAGCTACGTAGTACTGTGTGGTGACGGGCTTGCCCTCCATCTCAGTGTTGTTCCAGAAGGTGCCTTTCAGACCTTTCTTCCCTTCGTAGGCGCATTGCGACTCCATGAGGCAGTCGAGCACCTTTGTGTCGGTAAGGTCGCAGCCAGGTAGGTAGATCATCTTCTTCTGCTTGGCTCGTATGCCGTCGAGAATAGTGACAGTGTGGGTGGGCGTACCATTATAGTTGCCCCACATCATGTGACGGTTGTCTGCGTTGGGTCCTACTACGGCGATCTTCTCAGCGTTGCGCTTCAGGGGCAACGGTCCGTTCTTCAGCAACACGATGCTCTGCCGGGCCATGTCGAGCGAGAGCTGTGCGTGGGCTTTCGACGAGAGCTCCGAAGCGGGAATCTTCGACCATTCCACGAGGGCAGGATCGTCCATCTCTCCCAGATCGAAGCGTCCCTCGAGCAGTCTGACGACGTGTTTGTCGACCTCCTTCTCAGTGATGAATCCACGACGAACGGCTTCGGGGATGCTTCGATAGACGTATCCCCATCCGCATTCTACGTCTGTGCCAGCCAGCGTTCCGACAGCAGCGGCATGGACAGCGTCGCTCGACGTCTTGTGATTCTGGTGGAAATCGCTGACGGCTCCGCAGTCGCTGACCACGAGATATTGGAATCCCCATTCGTCGCGCAGTATCTGCTGTAACAGTCGCTGGCTTCCACAGCAGGGATCGTCGTCAAGTCGTTGGTATGCACACATCACCTCGCGCACCTTGGCATCCTGCACAAGAGCCTTGAAAGCAGGCATGTAGGTCTCCCAGAAGTCACGTGGTGACACGTCCGTCAGATTGGCAGTATGACGGGTGTACTCCGGTCCGCTATGTACGGCATAGTGTTTGGCGCATGCCCACAGCTTACGGTATTTTGCTGTCTCTGGCCCCTGCAGTCCGCGCACTACCTGTGTGCCCATTACTGACGTCAGGTAGGGATCCTCGCCATATGTCTCCTGCCCGCGTCCCCATCGTGGGTCGCGGAAGATGTTGACGTTGGGTGTCCAGACGCTGAGGCTATGGAACTTTTCGTCCTCGCCTCCGTTGAGCATGCGCTTGTTGTACTGCGCACGGAACTCCGTGCTCGTGGCATCGAACACTTTATAGAGCAGGTCGGGATTGAACGACGATGCCATGGCGATTGGCTCTGGGAACACCGTCACTCCCCCCATGTTGGCCGCTCCGTGCAGTGCCTCGCTCCACCAGAAGAATTTCTTGATGCCCATTCTGGGTATGGCAGGGCTCTCGTCGAGCATCAGCTGGGCCTTCTCCTCGAGTGTCAGTCGCGAGCAGAGGTCGACGGCGCGCTCTCGTGCTGAGAGCTCTGGGTTCTTGTACGGCAGTGTCTGTGCTGACATCAGCGTGGCTACCCAGCAGGCAGCAAACGCAACGATTGTCTTCTTCATCGTTTTTCCGGTTTAAAGTTGGTTCGCCTGAATTTATGATTCATCATGAATGCGCCTATAGCTCGAGGTCGCCGTCGAATACCTCGTGCCAGGGCAGTCCCTGCTTGTTGAGCTGCTCCATGAATGGATCGGGGTCGAAGTCCTCGACATTCCATACGCCAGGCTTACGCCATAGCCCCTTGACAAACATCATCGCGCCAATCATGGCTGGCACGCCTGTGGTATAGCTTACGCCCTGCATGCCAGTCTCGCGATAAGCCTCTTGGTGTTTGCAGTTGTTGTAGACGTAGTACGTGCGCTCCCGACCGTCTTTCAGCCCGCGTATGCGGCAGCCGATGCTTGTCTCGCCCTCGTAGTTCTCGCCTAAGTCCTGAGGATTGGGTAGCACAGCCTTGAGGAACTGCAGGGGCACGATCTTCACTTTCGCAGTGCCCGTTCCGTCGGCCAGCGGAGCCTCGTACTCGATTTCGTCGATGCGGCTCATGCCGATATTCTGAATCACGTCGAGATGCTTCAAGTATTGCTCGCCAAAGGTCATCCAGAAGCGTGCCTGTCGTATCGAGGGATAGTTCTTCACGAGCGACTCCAGCTCCTCATGGTGCAGAAGGTACGACTCGCGTGGGCCGATGTTGGGGTAGGTCAGTGGCTGGTGTATCTCCAGCGGCTCTGTCTCAATCCATTTCCCGTCCTTGTAGTATAGCCCCTTTTGAGTGATCTCGCGGATGTTGATCTCGGGGTTGAAGTTGGTGGCGAAGGCATGGTGGTGGTCGCCGGCGTTACAGTCAACGATGTCTAGATATTGAATCTCGTCGAAGTGGTGCTTTGCAGCGTAGGCAGTGTAGATGCCGCTGACGCCAGGGTCGAAGCCACATCCCAGGATGGCCGTCAGTCCAGCCTGTTCGAAACGCTCCTTATAGGCCCACTGCCAGGAATACTCAAAGTGTGCCTCGTCCTTAGGCTCATAGTTAGCCGTGTCGAGATAGTTACATCCGCATGCCAGGCAGGCTTCCATGATGGTAAGGTCCTGATAAGGCAGTGCGAGGTTGATCACCAGCTCGGGCTTGTAGCTTGAGAAGAGCGCCTTGAGCTGCTCCACGTCGTCAGCATCGACTTGTGCCGTCTGAATGGGCATGTCGTAACCTTTCTGATGGATGGCCTCCACCAGCTCGTCGCATTTCTGCTTCCTGCGGCTAGCAATCATAAACTCTGTGAAGACATCGGTATTCTGGGCAATCTTGAAAGCCGCTACCGTAGCGACGCCACCAGCGCCAATCATTAATATTCGTGACATTTTCTTGCTGTTTTTGGTTATTAATGTTGCAAAGGTACAAATTATTTGCCAATAATCATCAAGAATTCACTTTTTTTTTATACCTTTGCACTTATGAACGAAACTATATGGACCGAGAATGTCATTCTGGCAGACGCTGACTATGTCGACGGCGTCGCCTTTGACCTTACGGTCAATTTTGAACGGATGCTGGGGCGGCGAATACCGCCTGCCGACCTGGCACGATGGGCCGAGTGCGTGGCACTTGACGGCGGTGTACGTGAGGGCGAACACTCCACGAGCGTTATCCTAGTACATGAGCGCTCACGGCAGCAGTTGCAGAACTTCTCTCCCGCTGACTATGCCTCGGAGCTCAGTGGTAAAGCCTTCAATGGCCCCTTGGGCGAGTTTGCACTTTCTGTCGTGCAGACTGAGGCGATGGTTGCCAAAGAAGAGTTGTTCCACGACATGCTGCAGCTCATTGCTCAGCAGAAAGAGGTGCGCCGCCTGATGATTGTCGTGGCAGAGCCAATGGTCGACGCCCTGCGTTCCACGTTGAGAAAACTGGACGACGACGAGCGTCGCATCACCCTCTTCACCATGCAGCCTGTTGAGGGCGGAGCCTTTCGGCATGAGATACTGGGCTATTCGCTGATGGCGGCCTTGGGCATCAGTAGTAGTGAGATAGATGAGAAACTTAAATAACTTGATACATTATGATGGAAAAAATTTTCTCGCCTGAGACCTACAGCATGCTGGGGCAGTGGGCACTGGGGTTCTGCAAGAGCCTCCTCGTGGCAATCATCGTCTACATCATTGGCAGCTGGCTGATTAAGTGGATAAAGAAGCTCTTCGTGAAGATGCTTGAGCGCAGCAAGGTCGATGCCTCGCTCTACAGTTTCCTGACAAGCATCGTCAATGTTGTGCTGTGGTTCACGCTTATCATTATTATCATCTCCATCCTAGGCATCGAAACCTCGTCGTTTATTGCCCTCTTCGCTTCGGCGGGCGTTGCTATCGGCATGGCGCTGAGTGGCACGCTGCAGAACTTTGCCGGAGGCGTGATGATCCTGCTGTTCAAACCTTTCAAGGTGGGCGATTATATTGAGGCACAGGGCTATGCAGGTACTGTGAAAGATATCCAGATCTTCAACACCATCCTCCGTACCAACGATGCGCAGACCATCATCATTCCTAACGGTGGGCTCTCAACAGGCTCTATGAAGAACTACTCCACGGAACCCTATCGGCGTGTCGACCTTGACTTCCAGTTTGCCTATGGCACGGATCTCGACCAGGTGAAGGAAGCCATTCAGGACATCCAGCGTCGCAATCCCCTTATCCTGCAGCAACCCGTCAAGGACAGCACCGTTGTGGCGGCTCCCTGGATAGGACTGACGCAGCTTGGCGAGAGTGGTGTGGTCGTAAACACTCGCACATGGTGCAAGGGCTCCGATTATTGGACAGTCTATTTCTACATGAACGAGACGGTCTATCAGGAACTGAAGAGCAAGGGCTTCATGTTCCCCTTCAACCGGATGGATGTGAATATCCTAAAGAGCTAGTGTCGTGCAAGGCTGAGCTGAGCCTGGACACGATCTTCACGAGTTGCGCAGGTCGCTGGGCTTGCGCCCTGTCTTGATGCGGAACTTCGACGAGAAATAATCTGGTGAGTCGAAGTTCAGCCGATAGGCGATTTCCTTGATGCTCATGTCGGTGGTGGTCAGCAACTCCTTGGCGCGCTGCAGGCGCAGGTCCTGCTGGTAGGTGGCTGGCGATAGTCCGGTGTGCTCTTTGAACAACTTCCTGAAGTTGCTATAGCTCACTCCCATCTCTTCAGCCACCTGCTGTATTGTCAGCGACGATTCTAGCGACTCGCGGATGCGTAGCTGGGCACGGTTGATCATGTCGACATGACTTTGGTTGCGCGTCTTCAGCTCGATGTTACGTTCCAGCGAGTACATCAGACCTATCAGATGGTTGACGATGCCCGCCATCACCTGTTGTGAGTGAGCCTCCTCAGCTATTGCAGCGTCGTAGGCTGAACGGTAGAGCCGCACGATGTCGTCGGAAAAGCCTACGTGGTAGATGGGCTTCGTGGGCGAGAGGAATCCCGCGCGCACGCGATCATCAATATTATGTCCGCGGAATCCTATCCAATACTTCTTCCATCCACGTGCACCCGTAGGATGATAGGAGTGCCACTCTCCGGGGAAGAGCATGAAGAAGTCACCCTCCTTCAGACGTGCCTCAGCCACTGTCTTGCTGTGGAAGACGCCTTCGCCCTCGATGATGTAGAGTAGCTGGTACTCAGGCAGCACGCGCCCCTTCTGCAGGTCGAAGTAGTAGCCGTCGGCATGTCCGCGGGTGGGGTAGGGATCGTCAGGGCCAATCTCCTCATAGCCTATCGTTGTCACGGTCAGGCCCCAGAGCTGGTCGCGCTCGCTGGCTAGCATATATTTACTTGTCTGCATACCTCTTTCTCCTCTCTACTCTTTCCACTTTCCACTTTCCACTTTCCTCTAAAGAATCTAGCGGTATTTCTTCTTCAGTACCTCTACCACCTGGTCAGCAATCTGCTGCATGCCCTTGACGTTGGGGTGACCTGCCGTTTTGTCGATGCCGCTGAGCTTGATGACGGGCACGCCATAGTGGGCGCAGATGTCGGCCACCGACGTGTTGATACTCTCTTTCAGGTCGCTGTTCAGCATGAAGAAGAGGTCTACCGTCGGGTAGCGGTCTTTTAGGTGGTGCAGCAGCCAGGCCAGTGCCGGACGGAAGCAATAAAGGTCGGCACGCTTCCAGCCCTCATACTTGAACTCGCCCAGCGGGGCACCGCACCAGGAGTCGTTCGTGCCTCCGAAGAGCAGTATCACGTCGGGACGACCCAAGCTCGCATGACGTGTCATGAACGACCGGTGGGTATAGTCGGCATCGCCGTAGCCCGTGTTACAGATCGTAGCGCCGCTCCACGAGTTGTTCACTTCCAATTTCCAACCCATGCGGTCGATCACCTGCCACCACCATGTCTGTCGTACTGTCTTCACGTCGGTGCGTTGTGGCTCGTTGCGCCCCAGGAAGTACCAGGTCTCCATCGTGTCGGGCGTCAGATAGCCCTCGAACGTTGAGTAGGAGTCGCCAAAGATGGTGACTGACGGCTTCGACTGTGCGAATGCCGTGAGGCTGCACATTAGGAGGAGCAGCAGGCTGATGCAATATTTTTTCATGATGTTGATTGTTGATTGTGGGGCAAAGTTACTAAAAAAGAACGTTAGTCGTTCGCCTTTTTATTATTTTAACACAGAACGTTGCAAGTTTCCCCCTTTTCACGCGTTTACATAAGAAATTAAAGCAATATTATGAACCGCCTTCTACCAGCGTTTGTCGTGCTCGCGTGTTGGCTACTCTCGTCGTGCATGACAATCTTCACGGGTGACACCGTTGCACTTACCCTTAGCAGCGTGGTCGATGAGCCTGTCAGTATAGCCACCTGCGAGCAGGTCTACGACAGCGTCCGCCTGCCAGCACGCATTGAAGTGAAGAAGCGCTACCTCAACCTGCCCATCCGCCTGTCGTCAGACAACTATGTCTTTTCCCCTCTCTATCCTGGGCGCCGCGCTAACGAGTGGTCGTGGCTGGCAGCTTGCTACACCGAAGGTATCAGCGCTATTGTCGACCTTTCAACGGGCGCCTGGTATAAGCCTGTGCAACAGCAGTATTTTGTTCCTGCCATACATCGCGACTCGCTGGCACTCCGTCGCGACACGCTGCCCGCGGCCGACTATCGTATGCCGTCGGTACTCAAGCCCCACGGCATGCGCTTCTATCGTCACGAGCTACGCCTGATGGGAGGATTAGGCCCCTATGTCGAGAATAGCAGTTTCAGGCAGCGGCGCGGTGAAGTGTATAGTGGCATCATGTTGGGCCCGACCCACGATGTCGATTGTGGCTTCGATGTTTCGGGAGGGTTCAGCGTCGAGTATTTCTACCACCTCGACGAGCGCTGGGCGTTAGGACTCGCCGTTGGCTCTGCCGTCTCCAGTGAGGCTTTGTGCGATGAAAAATTCGAGTTCGATCCAGAAGCCGTCACGCTCCAAGATGGTAAGTTAGGCACAATGCGCACCACTGCCACCTACCTGTTGTCCGCCCTGAAGTTCAACTGGCTCTTTTTCAACGGCGGCTCTTTCTATTCGAAGGCAGCCCTAGGACTCTCCCGCCAGCATGTCTGGTTCACAGGCAATCACCCTCATGTCCATTATGCTATCGACGAAAGTCCTTATTATACCTATACTTACAGTCGCGACTATGACAATCGGTTCTGGCGTCTTGAGGGCCAGTGTACGTTCGTTGGCATAGAGTCAGGACGTGCTCCCCTCCGTTTCTTTGCCGAGCTAGGCTGGGGCCTGCAAGGCGTGTTCAACGTGGGGCTGAGCTACAATCTCGGTCGTTTCCATTAGTCACAGGTTCGCTTGCCTGTCGGCAAGTGCCGTGCTTCTCACCTTCCGAGGTACTTGCGTCCATTGCGAACGTAGATGCCGCGCTGGGGCTGTGCCACACGCTGACCTAGGAGGTTGTAGCAGGCGTCGTCGGAGGGCTGCTGTGCAGGAACGGTGACAGGAGGTTGGATGGCTGTCATGAACTGGATGTTCTGCACGCGGGCAGCCTCTGCCCATGCGTTGGCATCGTTCTTGATGTCGGCGCCGAGGTAGTAGCCCGTGTTGGTGGGCTGGTTGTAGCCAATGTTCTCGTTGAGGCAGGAGAGCCAGTAGCAATGGTCGCTCATGAGCCACGGAAACTTATGGGTGGTGGGATACCAGGTGGAGAAGATCTTCAGGTCTTTTACCAGTGAGGCGTCGGGGACGATGAACTCCTCGCGCCAGTCGCCTACGAGGTCGCCATACCACGAAGAGTTGGCCTTCGTGCCGTTGATGAAGCGTGTGTCGTAGCGATAGATTGTGAAGGCGCGTCCGCCGTTGCGTTCGTTGCTGATGGTGCCTCCTCCCTTGCTGGGGGCATTGATGAGCTGTCGGGTGAGGGTGCCGTCGAACCAGATGCCCATGTTGCACGACGAGGGCTTGTAGCCGAGGTCCTTTCCGTCCTGTGAGTGAGCGTTGCTGCCTGCCCACCAGAACTCGCAGCCTGGCGAGGCGGGGTCGATGTCAGCCACCATGCAGCGCCCTGTATCGTTGTTGTCGCTGCCGACCTTGTTCCATATGACTTTTCCGTCGCTGCCGTTGTGCAGCGCAACCGTCGTCTTCCCGCTCTCCAGGCAGTGCCACACCTGCAGCCCCTCCTGTTCAGGCAGGAATCGTCCTACGTGGTTGGCGTCGCCGTGGCCCAGCTTTGAAGTCCAAAGTCCGATGCCGTCGTCGTCGACCACCATTGAGCCGTACATCACCTCGTCGACCCCGTCGCCATCGAGGTCGGCAACGTTCAGCGAGTGATTTCCTTGCGCAGCATAGGCACTGTTGGGATTGCCGTCCTTACCCTTGCCGCTGCTCTTCGTGTCGAAGCGCCAGCGACGCGTGAGCTTACCGTCGCGATAGTCCCATGCCTCGATGACTGAGCGGGCGTAGACACCACGTCCGAAGATGGCTGAGGGCAGTCCTGTCTCGTCGAAACAGCCTACGCCGACGCGGAAGGAGCAGGCACGCTTCCAATAGTCGTCGCCCCAGGAAGAGCTCGTCTCGCGGTTGATGAAGTTGTCGCGTGCGAGCTCGCGCCCTGTCTTGCCGTCGATAATGCTGATGAACTCCGGGCCGGCTGAGTTGTAGTGGTCGACCCATCCGGGGCTGCTGCTCTTCTCGTTACCCCACGTGCGATAGTCGATCTTGCCGTCGCCGTTGGTATCGCCAATCTCCTGTCCGTCGCCGAAGACGGTGCCCTCGCAGGTGCGGATAGCCATCTCGGCACAACCGTCGCCGTCGAAGTCGGCTACGGCGAAGGCGGAACTGTTGCCCAGGATGATGCCGGGTCCTCCCTTGACGCGCCAGAGGAATGTGCCGTCGAGCTTGTAGGCATCCCATATCACGGCGTAGATCGTGTTGTGGCTGCTGTAGCTGGCGCCGGTGCCTCCGTCGAGTACTCCCTTGGGCGCCTGCAGACGCTTGACGACAATCTCAAACTCGCCATCGCCGTCGAGGTCGCCAATGCTCACGTCGTTTGCCTGGTACTCCAGGTCATTGCCGGAATACACGTCCTTGGTGTCCTTTAGGGGGATGCTGATGTAAGGCTGTCCGGCTGTGAGCTGTGCCTTCTTGATGGTGTAGGTGGCCAGGGTGTCGGTACTGCCGTTGTAGGTCAGACGGTAGGTGATGTCGTCGTTCTTTGTGGCAGAGGCATCCTGATAGCAGGTACGGTTCTTGATGTTGACGCCAATGCGACGTTCGGCAGCTGATCCGATGCGCCTGTAGAGGTCGAAGCCAGTCGTGGCATCGTCGCCGGGGAGCATTCGCCAGCTGACGAGCACCTTGCCGTTGTGTTGTTGGTAGTCGCCCGTAGAGGCGTTCGACAGGGTGTTAATCGAAGCCCAGAGGGCACGGTCCTGTAGGTTGTTGGTCTGTGCCGTCGTGTTTGTGAGGGCACTGGTGAGCAGTAACGCTGCGGTGATAGTTCTGAGATGCATAGTTTAGTAGGTAGTTGTAAGTTTGTATTCGTAGGGGAAGGTGGCGGGTTCTCCGCGACGGCGCATCGTCTGGTGCTCGTCGGGGGCTCCCATGACGAGGAGGTAGAGGTGAGCGACGGGCTCGTCCTTGGGCATGGCGAACGTCGTGGCATTGATGGGACTGTAGATGCTGCGGTCGCTCTTGGTGACAGCTACGAATCCATAGCGTAGCTGCTTGCCACGGATCTTCAGTGACAGCTTGCGTAGGGCTTTACCGCTGTCGTTGGTCAGCAGTGAGTCGAGGCGGATGGCATTGAATCCATATTGCTCAGGCATGTCCTTCGGTTGGAAGAACCCCTTGTCGGCAGCAGCTTCGACGGGCGAGTTAAACGTGCAGGCATAGGGGCGCGTCTCGCGGCGGGCATGCTTGAAGTCGAAGTTCAGCAGATGCTGGTAGCCCAGGAACATCTCGTCGCAGAATTGTGGCTGCGTGAGTTTGTAGGTGCGCTTGTAGGTCACCACAGGGTCCTCGCCGCGCTTACCGTCGCGGTAGAGCTGAGCGATGGACGTCTTGCCCCGCTGATCGCTCCACCACTGTATGACGTAGGGTGAGTGGTAGATATTCTCCATGGCTAGGTAGGCCTTGTGGGTGAGGCGTTTGAAGTCCTCGAAGTGGTAGTTCTCGTCGCGCAGCCACCAGGGGTTGACCTGCCAGAGCATCCACTGCGACGTCATCTCGTAGAATCCTGAGCCGCCCCATGCCTCGCCTTTCTTGTCGGCTGGTATCTGCAGCTGGAAGGAGTGCCCAAGCTCGTGTGCCATGCAGTTCATGGTGCGGTCCTGTATGCGGTTTGGCGCCACCCAGAGGGCCCCGATGAAGTCGTCGTAGGTGCCTCCGTAGGCCGTGCCTTCTAGTGAGTAGTTCACCATGACCATCATCTTGTATTTCTCGGCATTGGAGCCGGGCGACATAAACTGCAGCGTGTCGCGGAAGTAGTCGTAGAACGACTGCACGCGGTTGGTGAGCTGCTGCAGGTCGAACTTCATGGGCTTGCCCTCGAGGGCAGGCGGGTTGCTCAGGTCGTTGCCAAAGCCACGCTCCCACATCACGATGATGTCGTCCGTCTGCAGGCTTCGCTTGAAGCTCCAGCGGGATGTGTCGCTCTGGAGGTTCATCGAGCGCATGTCCTCGGGTATGTAGACCTGCTTCAAGGGCTTGAGGACGTCGCGGATGGCTTCCGCCATGCGTCGTGCACCGTTGGCATTGGGGTGTATCATGTCGCTGGTCATCAGCCGCTGGTCGTCGACTACGGGATGGAGGTCGATGACCTGAAGCTTGTTGCGCTCAGCAACCTTGCGGATGGAGGGGATGACACCTTCGGTGATGACCTTCTCCGTGATGCCCCACTTGTCGCGGAAGGCACGGATGGGCGTCAGCAGGTAGATGGTGGGCTTCGACGGCAGTGCCGAGAGGGTGTCGATCATGGCCTGGTAGTCTTTCTCGTACTGGGCCTGGTTCCACTGGTAGTCCTTCGAGTCGTTGGTGCCCAGCTTGATGAGCACGATGTTGGGCTGGAAAGCCTTCGCGTCGCGCCATGCCTGCTCCTGCATGTAGGGATGGTCGCTGGTGCTCATCATGCAGCGGGCTCCCACGCCGTAGTTCTTCACCACGTAGTTGCGCCCAAGCAGCTGTTGCAGCTGTGCGGGATAGCCTTTCTGCTCCTGCATGTCGATGCCCGAGCCGTGGGTGATGCTGTTGCCGATGCAGGC
>CAMNHM010000066.1 GCA_946539475.1 uncultured Prevotellaceae bacterium
TCGACATCTCGACGACCACGCTGCCCAAGGACCGTCTGCACAAGAAGGGCGGACTATACGAGAAGAAGATGGCCGACGGCTACGACGTGCTGGAAGTGTCGAAGGGCTCATGGGTGGAGGCCATCTTCGCCAAGCTGAAGCCCGAGACGGAGAAGCCACGCATGAAGTTCAACACGTACAGCGACGACGAGGGCGACGAGGAGGATGTGGACATCGAGGACAGCTACAACAAGCCGGACGAGGACGACGACATCGACATTGAGGAGCCCAACGACGACGAGATCACCGAGGACAACTACTCGACGATGATGGATCTTGGCAGCGGCGATCCCGACGAGGAGGCTGAGAACATGGCCGACTACGTTGACGAATAGCCGCAATGGCTCCATACCATCAAAACAGGGAACCTATTCTCACGAACGGATTCCCCTCTTTAAAAAACTTTGGAAAATGATAAATATAGATTAAAATTACTAGTTCTCGGCTGCAAAGGTACGAAGTATTTCTGAGATAATCAAATTTTCGAAACCTTTTTTGTGTTAAATGAATTAAAAACTCATGTTTTTACATTTACTCCACTTTCGCTCCATTTCTCTACGACTTGAGAAAGGCGACGCTACAGCTTGCCCAGCTCGGTATAGATGCGCTGAACGGGGAGCCCCATCACGTTGAAGTAGCTGCCACGGAGGCCGGTGACGCCAATGTAGCCTATCCACTCCTGGATGCCGTAGGCACCTGCCTTGTCGAAGGGGCGATAGTGGCAGACATAGTGGTCGATCTCCTCGTCGGTGAGCCGTTTGAAGGTGACATCGGTGGTCACCGAGAAGCACAGCTGACGCTCGCAAGTGGTCAGGCAGGTGCCGGTGATCACCTGATGGGTGCTGTCGCTGAGCCGGCGGAGCATGCGACGTGCATCAGCGGCATCAACGGGCTTGCCCATCACCTCGTCGGCAGCCACGACAATGGTGTCGGCGGTGATGACGAGGTCGTCGGGGGCCATCAGCCTACGATAGGCATCGGCCTTCTCACGGGCGATGAACTCCGCGATGCGGCCCACGGGCAGGTCGGCGGGATAAGTCTCGGCGACATCGGGCAGCACACGCACCTCGAAGTCGATGCCCAGGCCTGCGAGCAGCTCACGCCGACGTGGTGAGTTGCTGGCCAGAATGATATGATAGCGTTTCAGATTGTCTAACATAATGACTGTTATTTACTTTCCTCTTTCCACCTTCCACTTTCCTCTTTCCACTTTTCTCTTTCCACTTTCCACTTTCCTCTTTCCACTTTCCTCACAAGCTACCAGCCAAAGGCCGTGGCATTCATCTGCCAGAGTCCCTGGGCACGTAGCGTCTGCTCGATGACATCGCGCGCACAGCCATAGCCGCCACAGCGGTCGCTGACATAGATGCTGGCCTCCTTCACCTCCGTGCAGGCATCCTTCGGACAGACAGGACAGCCCACACGCCGCATCACCTCAAGGTCGGGCACGTCGTCGCCCATGTACATCACCTGTTCGTCGCTCAGCTCGTAGCGGCGGAGGAACTCCTCGTAGGTACGGATTTTCACCGAGCAGCCAATGTAGACATCGGTCAGCCCCAGGCCCTCGTAGCGCACACGGACGGCGTCGACACGGGCGCCGGTGATGATGGCCACCCTCAGCCCCAGCTTAACAGCTAGCTGCAAGGCATAGCCGTCCTTGATATTCACCGTACGCAGGGGTATGCCGTCGGCATCCATAGGAATGGTCTCGCAGGAGAGGACACCGTCGACATCGAAGATGATGGCACGAATCTTTCGCAGGTCGTAGTTAATCATAATGGATTGCTATTGATCTTGTGAGAAATGATGAATGCTCTGGCTCAGCAGCGTGTAGAGCGCCTGCATCTGAGGGTCGTCGGCTAGCAGCTGCTGCTGTGCGCGGATGACATTCTCGTCGTAGCGGACGGCAGGTCCTGTCTGCGCATCGAGCGGATGCATCGAGGCCACCTTCCTGGCGGTCTCGTCGATCAGGGGCAGCATCACCTGGAAGTCCATGCCGTGACGCTCAAGGATACGGGCTGAGAGGGCATAGCAGTGGTTGGCAAAGTTACAGGCGAAGACGGCGGCCAGGTGGAGATAGCGACGCTCGGCACTCGACAGCTGGCGCACGTCGGTGCTGACCGACGATGCCAGGGTGGTGGCCACCCGTAGGGCTCTGTCGCTGCTGCCTTCTATAAATATAGGTACGCGTGAGAAATCCACCGGACGGTCCTTCGAAAAGGTCTGCATGGGATAGACGACGCCATGATGGGGCAAGGTTCCGAAGACCGACATCGGCACAGAGCCTGCCGTATGGAACATCGGGCACTGCTCGCGGCCCGGGGCCAGGCGTGCGGCCACCTCAGGCAACACGGAGTCCTTCAGCGCCAGGATGAAGGCATCGGCCTCGAGCGGCAAATCGGAGAGACAGTCGGTGGCACGGCCGCCAACGAGGGAGGCGAGGGCCGAGGCCGAGGCCATCGTGCGGCTATAGACGGCCACCACGTCGTGGCCCTTGGCATGAAGAGCCTGCGCCAGCTGTGTGGCCAACCGGCCGGCACCTACGAAGACGAGTCGCATCAGTACTTGTTGATATGTACGTTCTCCCACTTCAGGCGGTCCTCGTTCTGAGGCTTCCGCTCGTCGGCCTTGTGGCCGATGGCGATGACACACAGCACCGACAGGTTCTCAGGGATATCGAGGATGCCACGGATGACGGTGTCGGACGTAGTGCCGTCGCTAAGCCCACGGCCACGCATCTGCACCCAACAAGAGCCCAGGCCCAACTCCTCAGCCTGATACTGCATGCTGATGGCGGCGATGGAGCCGTCCTCCACCCAGCAGTCGTTGGCAAGGGGGTCGCCCAGCACGACGATAGCCAGCGGGGCACCCTTGATGAGCTGTCCGCCCATATCCTTGGCATCCGACAGCTTCTCGAGGTCCATCTTGTCGTCGACGACGACGAACTGCCAGGCTCGCTGGCCCTTGCTCGTGGGCGACATCAGTGCTGCCCTCATGATGAGCTTCACATCCTCTGCATCTATCTCCTCATCGGTAAACTTACGATGCGAACGGCGCTGCTGCGCCAGGTCTTTAAAGTTTGTCATACGTATCTTTTTCTATTGATTTCAGTGCAAAGGTACAAAATAAATACGAAAGATATGTGCGAAATATAAAATAATTCGTATCTTTGCAGCAACTTAATCAATAACTAAGCTTTCAGAGTATGAAAAGAACACTGTTTGCCATCGCACTTCTCACTGTAGTCACGGCCGCTACGGCCCAGCAACACCGACTCTGGTACAGCCACCCTGCCACCCACTGGCTGGAAGCACTGCCCATCGGCAACTCACACCTGGGGGCCATGGTCTACGGAGGCACCGCAGAGGAAGAGATCCAACTCAACGAAGAGACCTTCTGGTCAGGGTCGCCTCACGACAACGACTCGAGGGAGTCGCTGCAATACCTGCCAGAGGTGCGCCGCCTGATTTTCGAGGGAAAGGAGGGCGATGCCACAAAGCTCATCGACGAGCACTTCATAAAGGGTCCGCACGGCATGCGCTACCTGCCGCTTGGCAGCCTTAGGCTGAGCCTAGGCCATAAGGAGGTGAGCGACTATGAGCGCGAGCTGAGCCTGGCCGACGCCACAGCCACGACACACTATACGTCGGAAGGCATCCGCTATACGCGCACCGTCTTCGCATCACAGGCCGACAATGCCGTCATCATACGCCTAGAGGCCGACCGTCCGAAGGCCATCACCTTCGGGCTGACGTTCACCAGCCAGCTGCCTGCCGAGACGAAGACGGCCGACGGCCTTCTCGTGGCCACCGTTCATGGCGCTGACCATGAGGGTATCAAGGGAATGCTGACGGCAGAATGCCGCGTGATGGTGGAGACTGAGGGCGGAAGCGTACGCCTAGAGGCTGACTCCATCAGCGTCAGCCAGGCCACGGCAGCGACGATCAAGGTGGTGGCGGCGACTAACTACGTCAACTACCACGACATCAGCGGCATCGCTGCCGACAAGAACCGGCGGGCACTGGAGTCGATGAAAAGCAAGAGCTACAAGCAGCTACTGAATGCCCACGTGAAGAAATACCGCGAGCAGTACGACCGCGTAGAGCTCTCCCTTCCGAAAACCGGCGACTCTGCGCTGGAGACCGACAAACGCCTGGAGGCCTTCTCGAAAGCCCCGGCCACCAGCTCGCAATGCGACCTTGACATGGTGTCGCTGATGATGCAGTACGGGCGCTACCTGCTCATCTCTTCCTCACAGCCGGGCGGACAGCCTGCCAACCTGCAAGGCGTATGGAACGACAAAGTCATGGCACCCTGGGACTCGAAGTACACCATCAACATCAACGCCGAGATGAACTACTGGCCCGCCACGGTGGGCAACCTCATGGAGACCGAGCAGCCGCTGTTCGACATGATCCGCGACCTCAGCCAGACAGGCGCAAAGACAGCGCGCACGATGTACGACTGCAGCGGATGGGTGGCCCATCACAACACCGACCTATGGCGCATAGCAGGGCCTATCGACGGCACACAGTGGGGCATGTTCCCAACAGGCGGCTCGTGGCTGACGACGCATATCTGGCAGCACTATCTCTTCACAGGCGACAAAGCGTTCCTGGAGGAATACTACCCCGTGATGAAGGGTGCGGCCGACTTCCTGCTCGACTACATGCAGGAATATCCCGCCGACGGCCAGCTGAAGATGGCAGCAGGATGGCTGATGACCGTCCCCACCGTATCGCCCGAGCACGGACCGCAGGGAAAGGGAACGAATGTCACTGCCGGTTCAACGATGGACAACCAGATAGTGTTCGACGTGCTCTCGCAGACGTTGCAGGCTGCCAAGGTGCTAGGCAAGGACGAAGCCTACGTCAGAACCATTCGTGCCTGCCTGGACAAGCTGCCGCCCATGCAGATAGGCCGCCACGGACAGCTGCAGGAGTGGATCATCGATGCCGACGACCCACGCGACCAGCATCGGCACATCTCGCATCTCTATGGCCTCTATCCCTCGAACCAGATATCGCCCTATCAGCATCCCGACCTCTTCACCGCAGCAGCTAACACCCTCAACCAGCGTGGCGACATGGCAACGGGCTGGAGCCTGGGATGGAAGACCAACTTCTGGGCACGTATGCTCGACGGCAACCATGCCTTCCAGATCATCCGCAACATGCTCCACCTGCTGCCCGACGACAGGCAGATGCGCCAGTATCCCGACGGCCGCACCTACCCCAACCTCTTCGATGCCCATCCGCCCTTCCAGATCGACGGAAACTTCGGTGTCGCGGCCGGCATCTGCGAGATGCTGCTACAGAGTCACGACGGAGCAGTACACCTGTTGCCCGCCCTGCCCGACAGCTGGAGCCAGGGAAGCGTCAGGGGATTGCGTGCAAGGGGAGGATTCGTCGTCGACGAGCAGTGGCAGCAAGGACGCCTGCGGCAGGCTGTCGTGCGCTCCACCATCGGCGGCACGCTACGCTTGCGCTCTTACGTTCCGCTACAAGGCAAGGGGCTGAAGAAGGCCAGCGGCCAGTGCCCCAACATGCTGCTTCAGACGGCCAACATCAAGAGGCCGCTGCACTCTGCCGAGCTGAAGGATTTCAGCACGCTGCAGCTAAAGCCTGTCTACGAGTACGACCTTGACACCAAGGCTGGCGGAAACTACACCATCACTGCCCAATAAGAAAACGGAAACACGACCGGCCCATCGTCGATGAATGCAAAGATCTACACCAGTGGCAACACACTGCCAGAAGGACTGCTGAAGGATAACTTCTTCCACAGCCCACAGCTCTTTGCCATCTGCCAGCAGACACCCCGCCATAGGCCATACCTGGTAGTACTGGAGTCAGATGATGGGACGGTCGTGGCTCAGATGCTGGCCATCGTACGCTATCGCACGTCCTGGTTTCCGCCTTATTTTTTCATGCACTGCCTCATCATGGGGGAGGGAGCCTATCGCGGGGAGGCCAGCAGCGACCTCTTCGGGCAGATGCTCCAAGCCATCACCTCGAAGCTCGGCTCGCGCATGCTCTACGTCGAGGTGAGCCACCTCAGCCACAAGATGTTCGGATACCGCGAGCTGCGCGACAATCGCTACTTCCCCGTAAGATGGATGAGCATCCACAACTCACTGCACTCACGAACACCGGAAGAGCGCATCGGCGACACCCTGCAGCATCGCATCAACAACGCCTACCGCAAGGGAGTGGTCACGGAGGAGGTGGCAAACGACGACGACTTCAAGGAATACATGCGGCTGCTGCGTCACCACAACTGGCTCAAGCCCAAGCGCTACATTCCTGCCGACGACTTCTTCCAGCAGCTACGGCAACAGCCAGAGAACGGACGCCTGTTCGTCACTCGCTATCGCAGTCGTATCATCGGTTGTTCGGCTGTCGTCTACAGCCATCATCAAGCCTACCTCTGGTTTGCTGCCTACCGGCGTAAGAGCTATGCCATCATGCATCCCCGCGAAATGACCATCTGGCATGCCATCAAGGACAGCCACAGCCGAGGATACGAGCACATCTACTTCATGGACGTCGGACTACCCTTCCGAAAGAACAAGTTCCGCGACTTCATCCTCCGCTTTGGAGGCAAGCCGGTCAGCACATACCGATGGTTCCGATTCTCCATACGGTGGCTTAACTCGATGCTCTCATGGATCTATCGTGACTGAGAACGAGCAACATCATACATTAATACTTGAAACTAAACCATCAACAAAACTCATGAAAGATTTCGTCTATTATACGCCAACACAAGTCGTGTTTGGCAAGGAGTCGGAAGAGCAGGTGGCTCTCCTGACAAAAAAATATGGCGGCAAGCGCGTGCTTGTACACTATGGCGGACAGAGCGCCGTACGATCGGGGCTGCTCGACAAGGTATGCCGCCTGCTCACAGAGGCGGGCATCGCCTGCGTGAAGCTGGGCGGCGTAGTGCCCAACCCACGCCTGTCGCTCGTCCGTCAGGGCATCGACCTCTGCCGCCAGGAGGGTGTCGACTTCATCTTGGCCGTTGGTGGCGGCAGCGTCATCGACTCGGCAAAGGCCATCGCCTACGGTGTATGCTATGAGGGCGACGTATGGGACTTCTACCTTGGCAAGGCACAGCCAGCAGCCATGCTCCCCGTGGCCTGCGTACTGACCATCCCTGCCGCCGGCAGCGAGATGAGCGAAGCAAGCGTCATCACCAACGAGGAGGGCGACGTGAAGCTGGGTTACTCCAACGACATGGCCCGCCCGAAGTTCGCCATTATGAACCCCGAGCGCACCTTTACCCTGCCGCCTTACCAGACGGCAGCCGGCGTAACCGACATGATGATGCACACCATGGAACGCTACTTCACCCACGACGACGACATGGACCTTACCACCGACTTGGCAGAAGCTGTGCTGCGGCGTATGAAGGCCGCAATCTTCGACGTGCTCCGCAATCCTAAGGACTACCGCCAGCGCGCACAAATCATGTGGGGCGGCAGCGTGGCTCACAACGGCCTGACAGGCTGCGGCATCAGCGACGACTGGGCCACCCACCAGCTGGAGCACGAGCTGAGCGGTATGTTCGACGTGACCCATGGCGCCGGACTGGCTGCCGTATGGCCTAGCTGGGCACGCTACGTCATGCACGAGAACCTGAGCCGCTTCGTACGCTTTGCCGTAAACGTGATGGATGTCGACAACGACTTCTCCGACCCTGAGGGCACTGCGCTCAAAGGCATCGAGGCCATGGAACGCTTCTACCACGCCATCGGCATGCCTATCAACATCCGAGAGCTCATCGGGCGTGAAATCACCGACGAGGAGATTGCCGAAATGGCACGCAAGTGCAGTCGTAACTACACCGCCACCTGTGGCTGCCTGAAGGTGATACATGCAGAGGACATGACCGCAATCTACAAAATGGCACGCGGATGAAGATATTGATCATCGGTGGCACGGGCACCATCAGCAGTGCCATCACCCGACAGCTGGCAGCCGACGGTCACGACCTGTGGCTGCTCAACCGTGGCACCCGTAGCACCGAAGTACCAAAGGACGTCAGGCAGATCTTTGCCGACATCAACGACGAGCAAGAGGTGCTACGGCTGATCGGCGACCAGGCGTGGGATGCCGTCTGCGAGTTCATCGGCTTCCTGCCCTCACAGGTGGAGCGCGACATCCGCCTCTTTCGCGGACGCACTCGTCAGTACGTGTTTATAAGCTCTGCTTCGGCCTATAACAAGCCGGCTGCCAGCCACGTCATCACCGAGGGCACCACACTGGCCAACCCCTACTGGCAATACTCACGCGACAAGATCAGCTGCGAGAAGCTGCTGCTACACGAATATCGCGAGCAGGGATTCCCGGTGACTATCGTCCGCCCGAGCCATACATACTGCGAGCGGGGCGTGCCTCTCAGCCTGCATGGCACGAAGGGATCATGGGCGGTACTCAAGCGCATGATGGAGGGGAAGCCCGTCATTATCCATGGCGACGGCACGTCACTATGGACACTGACATGGAACGAAGACTTTGCCCGAGGCTTCATCGGCCTGCTGGGCAATCCGAAAGCCATCGGTGAGGCCTTTCAGATCATGTCCGACGAGAGTCTCTCGTGGAATCAGATCTACCAATGTGTCGCCAGTGCACTCGGTGTCGCCTTCAAGCCCTGCTATGTCTCTTCAGCGTTCCTGGCTGCCGTAGCGCCAAAGGCGTACGACCTGGAGGGCAACCTCCTGGGCGACAAGGCAGTGAGCGTCGTCTTCGACTGTACGAAACTCAAGCGAGCCGTACCTGGCTTCCAAGCCACCGTACGATTCGACGAGGGTGTACGCCGCTGCGTCGACTATCTACTCAGGCATCCTGAGCTTCAGGTCGATGATCCGGAGTTCGATGCATGGTGCGACCGTGTCATCGCCGCTCGCGAACAGGCTATCAACGATCTGCTGTCCTCGTGCAACCCATCACACAACGCTTAAAATCATCGTGCACATGAACGACGCAACACTCCGAGTAGGAATCATCGGAACAGGATGGATAGCCGAGAAGGCTGCCATCACGCTCAACGGCCTCAGCGACTGCCAAGCCTATGCTGTCGGTTCACGCCGACAGGAGACGGCCGACGCCTTTGCAAAGCGGTGGGACATCGCAAAGGCCTACGGCTCATACGGGGAGCTGATTGCCGACCCGGACGTCGACCTGGTCTATGTCGGCACGCCCCACTCCCATCATTACGACGTCACCCGACAGGCACTGCTCGACGGGCGCCTGGAGCCTCTCGAGATGCCACTCGACGAGACACTCTTCGTCATGCAGCTCATGGACCGCCTGCGCCAGCAGTGGGGAGTACATTATCCAATGGACGACAAGCACTATGAATAAAACCATCCGAAAATGGCTGGCAGTACTATTGCTGCTGTCACCAGCCTATGCCCAGGCATCCAAGCTGTTGGAGCTGCGCGTAGTAGACAAAGACTACCTGATGCTGCACTTTCGCGACGGCGAGGTGCACTACCGCGACAGCGGCAAGGGATCCAGTGCCTATCTAGGCCACAGCTTCGTCGAGGGTGACGACACCCTCCTGATATTCCAGCCACGACTGGACACCCAGCAGGTACAGCAGGCAGCACAATGGACTGTCAGTTCTGCCGACGATGCCACCTTCGCAGCATGCCAGCCGATAGCCGTGTGGCGTAAGTCGAAGCCCATGAATACCGACCACACGCTGAAGAGCGAGCTCGACCACTGGCTGTTCCTGCAGCTGCCCAAGAGCATGCGCCAGGGATACTCGTATACCGTTGCCATCCCTGCTACAACAGGCTCCGACCAGAAAGAGGCCACCATACGCTTCGACGTGTGGAACACTCCCTCCGAAGCCATCCATGTCAACCTGCTGGGATACCTGCCACAAGAGGCACAAAAAGCTGCCGATCTCTATCTGTGGATGGGCGACGGCGGCAGCCGCGACTACCATTCATGGGAGGGGCGTAAAGTGTACCTCTACAATGTTGACACGAAGAAAAAGCAGGCGGCTGGTACCATCCGATTCTGGAAACACGCCGCTGACGCCAGCCATGAAGCCGGAGGGAAAAACCTCGTGGGTACTGACGTGTGGAATGCTGACTTTCAAACTACCAAGCCTGGACGCTACCGCCTCGTCATCGAAGGCGTGGGGTGCTCGATGGATTTCCCCATTGCCTCCGACATCTACAGCGAACCTTTCCGGTTCTCCGTACGTGGATACTATTACATGCGCCTCGGGGAGCCCATCGACACACCACGTGTATGGCCCATACCTCGACAGCCGCAGTTTATCGCCGAGACCAATCCAAAGGGCTTCACCATCTATAAGACAGACTTGCACCCCTGGCATCCCGACTGGCGTCGGCTGCGAGGCGACGTATGGGACGAGCCGCACTTCAAGCCGGTCATGGCATCGGCCTTCTGGCAGCACCGTCTGCCTGGCAATCCTGTGACCCTCGACGTACGAGGCGGACACAGCGATGCCTTCGACTGGGACCGTCACCTGGCTCACGTCAGCAACATCTACGACCTGCTACTGCCTTTCATTCTTCATCGTGGACAGCCTGCTGACGACAACCTCGGCATCCGCGAAAGTGGCAACGGCCTGCCCGACCTGCTCGACGAAGCCCGTAATGAGGTCGACTTCTTCCTCTCCATCCGCGATGGTGAAGGCTATTCACAAGGTGTGACAAACCCCAGCAACGACTGGACAGTGATGTTCCAGGCGGGATGCACGACGATGGCTGCCTGGGCCAATGCTGCCAACTGTGCCATGATGGGCGAGGCAATGCGCCTGGCAGGCGCTGACTCTCTCTGTCGCTACTATACCAGCGAGGCAGAGCGTGCCTTCAACTATGCCGCCCGACAGGAGAACCAGCAACTCGACGACCAACAGGGCATTGGCACCATCAGTATGCGTGGCCGCGACTTCCGCCAGCTAGCTGCCGCCTTCCTCTACAACCTCACGGGCGACACCAAGTGGGAGGATATCATGGCCGCTGAGAGTCGCATCAGCAGCAACGAGTCTCCATTGTTCGTCCGTGGGCGCAACGGCTATTGCCAGCTATGGGCAGCAGCAGCCTATGTCACCTGCCCCCACCCTCGCCATCATACCGATCTGTACCAGCACACGCTAGCCAGCATCAATGCCCAGGCCGACAGCTATCATCTTGCGCCGCAAGTATTACGGCCGTCACGCCGGGCAGCCAGCGATGACCGTTGGCACACGGCACAGGATGTCGACCTGCTGCTCCTGGCCCACCACATTGCCACCAGCACCAAGCGTCGCCAACAGCTCGAGCAGGCCATGCTCCTGGAAGCTGGATGGTCGCTGGGCCGCAATCCTGGGAACATTGTTGAGATGACGGGACTTGGGCCACGCCATATCACCGATGTCTATTCCACCGGCCGTAACGACGGCGATCCTGGCACACATCCCGGACAGACGCCGTTCAACGGCACTGAGACCTGGAGTGCCGGCGATGGCGGTGATGCCCGCATCTTGCTCAACCGCTGCTACCCATCGTGGAACACCGGCGGATGGCCTCGCCAAGAGTCATACTTCAACCAACGCTACCTCTGGGTGAACGGGGAGTTCACGCCCCGCGAGACAATGCGTGGCAAGATGGCCCTGCTGGCCTACTTGCGTGCTTTCCAGAAAAAACAATAGGATATTGACTGGCGGCTGATGCCTCTGTGCGTCAGCCGCTATTCCAGCTTCAGCAGAATACTGGTCGCCCCAATGGTAAAGAGGGTGCCATCGCCGATAACGCGCCGCTCACGTGGCGGGATCTCCGTGTTGTCGACGAAAGTGCCCGTATTACTGTTAGCGTCGCGGAGGATATAGCGCAGCTGTCCTCTCTTGTCGCGGCTGACATTGATGACACAGTGCAGCAGGTCAACGCTAGGGTCGACAGTCTCGATAGGCGTGGTGATGGGATTTCCCTTCTGATAGCGGCCGATAGTGTTGTCACCCATTTTCAACGGCAACACCTGCTTATAGTGGAACACATTCTCGATGACGACAATAGCACCTAGAGGAGCATCAAGGGCTGCATCTTGAACATTGAGCATGGCCGTCTCCTCTTTTTGCGTCTGACGCAACTTTGACACCCCGATACGAATGCCAAACTGCCTACCGCATTCCGGACACTGGAACACGAGCGACTGACCAGCCTCATACTGGGTCTCATCAAAAGTGATGTAATGATCGCACTTAGGACAACGGACACGCTTCATTTGACTTCCATTATCCATGTCTCCTTGAAGAGACGACTCTCGTGGCGCAGCTGCATCAAGGCATCATAAGCCTCCTGATTGCTGCCATAGCTGCCATAGGTCACACGACGCATCTTGCTACTGCCACTGATAGTAATGCGGGCATCGCAATAGCCTTTCTCGCATAACTGGTCGACAAAGGCCTGAGCGTTACGCTCCGTCACCTGACTGGCCATGACAATACAGTAAGTACCTGTAGCATCGGCAGTAGTCAGCTGAGGGGTTTCCACCTCCTTCACAGCAGCTACATCGCTGTCTTCAGCGGCAGCTGGCGGAAGAACGTCAGCAGACGGTTCCGACGGACGGTGATAGTCGGCTGTAGCCAAAGAGCCGTGCCCCATCGAGCGAATGAAGGCGCTCTGCTGGACGTCGCCAATCTTGTCGCTGTTCGACACCGGGGTGCCAATCATCAGGAATGCGATGACAGCAGCAGCCACAGCAACGGCATTTCTCAGCCACGACATCTTGATCGTGATAGGACGCTCGTCGGAGAGTACTGCCTCCTGGCTCTTCTGCACCGTCTGAAGTCCACTTGACAAGGGTTTCATCTCAAACGAGCTGAGCCCATAAAGCTCTGGTGTGAGGATGCCTGCCTCACACGGCTCAAAACCAAGATGCCCCTCCTCATTAATAAAGAGGCGCCCGATGCCATTCAACACGTATTCGCCATCGGTATCGAGATGGGCCCGCAGCTCAGCCACTTCGGTCTCTATGCGCCTCAGCGCCTCTGGATAGCTGATGTCGTAGGCCTCGATGTACGACTGCACGAGCAACGAGTCGTTCATCTTCAACAGAGGGTTGAAGCCCAGTGTCCTGATGGGCGGCACAAACATGTTGTCACGCTCGTCATAGCGCGCATCTACATGGTGGGCCATGAAGCCCCCCAAGTCTGGCACGATGACACAATCGTTGCTCAACAGCAGTATCTCTATATGTCGGTCGAGTTCATTCACGAGTGCAAAGGTACAAAAAAGTTAGGAGTTTGACCGAAGGAGTTGGGGATTGTTTTTTCATCTTAACGTTTTTTCACAGACCCTAAAGAAAAATCTTCCCCGTCATCACCCGTAACTCCCAACTTTTCACTACCTTTGCAGTCGAAAACAAAGAGAAAAGCTGAAAATGGAGTACAAACATACTGATATTGAGGGCGTTTACATCATCGAGCCTAAAGTCTTCACCGATGCCCGAGGCTATTTTGTCGAAGCATGGAAGAAGGCAGAGTTCGAAGAGCACATCGGACGTGTCGACTTCATTCAAGACAATGAATCAAAGTCGTCCAGAGGAGTACTTCGCGGCCTCCACTATCAGAAAGGCGAATGGTCACAGGCGAAGCTGGTACGTGTCATCAAGGGCTGCGTGCTCGATGTCGCCGTCGACATCCGTCGCTCGTCGCCAACGTTCGGCCGGCATGTCGCCGTAGAGCTCAGCGAGGCCAACAAGCTACAGTTCTTCATTCCCCGTGGCTTCGCCCATGGTTTCCTGGTGCTCTCCGACGAGGCAATCTTCACCTATAAGGTCGACAATGTCTATGCCCCTCATGCCGAGTCCGGCATTCGTTGGAATGACCCTGATCTAGGTATCAACTGGCCCATCAGCGCCGACGAGGTGCTTACCAGCGAGAAAGACCTGCGGCAGCCACTGCTGAGGGACGCTGAACTATTTGACTGAGACGCTATCCAAGGAAAGACAGCCTAATTAAAGAACAAGTTAATCGCAAATCACTAAATCGCAAATAAAACCAGATGAACATCGCAATAGTAGGAACAGGCTATGTAGGCCTCGTGTCAGGAACATGTTTCGCAGAGACTGGTGTCAATGTCACTTGCGTCGACGTCGACGCCGCGAAGGTTGAGCGCCTACAACGTGGAGAGATTCCAATCTATGAGCCCGGTCTCGACGAAATGGTGCGTAAGAATGTGGCTGCCGGCCGCCTAAAGTTCACCACCGACCTGGCTGCCTGCCTGAACGACCAGGAGATTGTTTTCTCAGCCGTTGGCACGCCGCCCGACGAGGATGGCTCTGCCGATCTGAAATATGTGCTGCAGGTGGCACGCACCATCGGACAGAACATCAACCGCTACCTTGTCGTCGTGACGAAGTCGACCGTCCCCGTAGGCACTGCCCGCAAGGTGCGCCAGACCATCGAGGAAGAGCTGCAGAAACGTGGCGTCGACATCCCCTTCGACGTGGCTTCCAACCCGGAGTTCCTCAAGGAGGGCAACGCCATCAAGGACTTCATGAGCCCCGACCGTGTCGTCGTCGGTGTCGAGAGCGAGAAGGCGAAGAAAGCCCTCACCCGTCTTTACAAGCCGTTCCTCATCAACAATTTCCGCGTCATATTCATGGACATCCCCTCTGCCGAGATGACGAAGTATGCCGCCAACTCGATGCTTGCCACCCGCATCTCGTTCATGAACGACATCGCCAACCTGTGCGAGCGCGTGGGCGCAGACGTAAATATGGTACGTGCGGGCATTGGCTCCGACACCCGCAT
>CAMNHM010000067.1 GCA_946539475.1 uncultured Prevotellaceae bacterium
CGTAGATCTTCACCGTCAGGGGCTCGCCCTCCATGAACTGGCGCAGTCCGCGCTCAGCCGTCTTCATCACCAGCTCGAAATAGTCCTGCTCGTCGATGGCGAGCGTCAGGCCAGGCAGGGCGATGAACGTGTCGCGTGCGCGAGCCTTGAACCAGGGATAGCCTGCCAGGAGATAGCGGTCGTCGTTCTTCTGACGGTTGTGGAACTGATGGGCAGCGGTGACCAGGCAGTGGTAGAAATTGTCGCGAGGCACGCGCAGGCCGATCTCCTCGTCGAAGAGTTTCTTCAGCTGCGAGGGCTTGCAGGCGGAGGTACTGGCAGCGAAGACGATGCTCTCGCCCTTGCGGATGGGCATCTCGAAATAGCCAGGCACGTAGAGGTCCTCGTTCGAGGCATAGCCACGCTCCTGCTCCTTGGGATACTCGATGCCGCGGTACCAGTCGGGCTGGAAGACGAACTCGTTCTTCTTCGAGAACTGCATGTAGAGGTCGGGATAGCCGGCATACATACAGGTCTTGATTCCCCCGTCGATTGTGGTGTACTCACGGCTGGCCACCATGTTCTCGTGGGTGAACTGGCGCACACTGCGGAAAGCCAGGAACGGGCGGAAGCGCAGCGTGGTGGCTGAATGGGCATCCTCCAGGGTGTAGCGGATGAGGATACGGTCCTCATAGGCCTGGAAGATGGTCTCGCGCTTGAGGATGACGCCTCCCACGCGATAAGTCGTCGTGGGAACGAGCGATGCGTCGAACTCACGAATGTACTTGTGTCCCTTGGGACTGAAATTGTTGCCCTGATACTTGTGGAGGCCCAGATTGAACTCCGCCCCGTGCTGAACGACCGTGCAGTCGAGCGACGACAGCAGAACATGGTTCTCATCGTCGAGCTCTGGCACGGGCACAACAAGCAACCCGTGGTACTTTCGCGTATTACAGTCGACGAGCGTCGATGCGCTGTAGGCACCACTGCGGTTTGTACGAAGCAATTCGCGGCGAAGGCTTTCCTCCAGGTTAGTCATCACGGCTTTTTCAAATCGCAAATAACTCATACTTACTATTTAGGTTTTTAATGATATATTGTTAGCGTTCTTGCTTTTCGATTTCCAAAAGTACACATTTTCCCTCACCTGACAAAAAAAAATAACGATTATTTGGCATTTCTAACGCAAAATAATCGTTTTTAAACACTCTGAAGGGTATTTTTCAGTCTGGAATGAGGAAATTCACCACTTCTTGCTCCACGCTGATGGTATATTCGCCGACAGGAGTCTTCATCAGTCGTCCGTCGATGCCCACTAGTGCATGGCGTGCCTCCTCGACCACTAACTCTCGCGTGCGATAGGGGTGTACGCTGCGATGATTGAGGAAGCGCCCCGAGATGAGCAGCCACAGACCGCTGAAGAGCTGCATGAGCTTGGGGTCGTAGACCACGGTCACGTCGAGCATGCCATTATAGGGCACGGCGCTGGGTGTCTGTCCGTAGCCAAGGGCATTGCCCACGCAGACGGTCATCACTCGACGGTCGACGGTCTCGTTGTTGACGTGGAGCACCATCTTGTAGTCCATGCGATGGAATATCTTCAGGACGATCGACGAGATGAACGACAGCGTTCGCGACCAGAGGATGCGGCGCGTCTGCTGACGGAGGTTCATGATGTCGGCTGTGGTGCCGATGTTGACGCAGTTCAGGAAATAGCGATGCTGGCGGCGCCCCACCTTATCGGTATAACTGATGCGCCCCAGGTCGACCTTGCGCACGCGTTGCTTGACGAGCCACTCCACCGTCTGTCCGTCGTCGGCATCGCTGAATCCCCAGAAGCGTGCGAAGTCGTTCAGGCTGCCATTGGGCACCACGCCCAGTCTCACCCCTTCGCGCACGCTGCTCTCCTCGTTCATCAGGCAGTTGACAGCATCGTTGAGGGCCGAGTCACCCCCCACGAGGATGATGGTCTTATATCCGTTGCGGATGAGCATCGTGACCAGGCGCTCCACGCTGTCGGAGCTCTCGCTCTGCACCATGTCGTAGTGCACACCGCGCTCGTCGAGCTCCTTCTGAAGGCGCTCCCATCGTTTGCGCTTACTCTTTATTCCGTTGCGGGGGCAGTAGAGGATGCCCCACCTTGACTGACTGCTTGACATTTAGAGTATTGGGTGTTCGTTACTTGCTTATTAGACATTTTGAGAAACGGACGGCTGCTGGCTGCACATGGCGAGGATGGCATCGACCTTCTCGTCCATCGGAAGGGTGGCATCGAGCCAATGGATGGTGAAGCCGCGGCGCTCCATACCTCGGAACCAGGTCATCTGGCGCTTGGCAAACTGATGGATGGCTATCTCGAGCTGACGGAACATCTCGTCGTAGCTCAAGCGACCCACAACGTACTCCGTGACGTAGCGGTACTCCAGTCCGTAGTAGATCAGGTCGTCAGGGGCGATGCCCTCGTCGAGCAGGTGGCGCACCTCGTCGGCCATTCCCTCTTCCAGGCGGGCTTTCAGCCGGCGGGTGATCTTAGAGCGCCGAAGCTCACGGTCGATGTCGACACCCACAATCAGCGAGTCGATGGCAGGCAACTCGCGCAGGGGCACGGGATGCTCCAGGTTGTAGGTCTCGATCTCGATGGCACGGATGGCACGCTGGCAGGAGTCGACATCGGTAGTGTTGTGCATCGTCGATCCCGACTGCTCCTTCAGCGCCTTTAGCGTCTGCGTCAGCTCGTCGAGGCTCTTGCCCTCCAGCTGGTCGCGCAGGGGCTGGTTCTGTGGCACGGGCGATAGATGATAGCCCTTGAGGACGGCCTCGATGTAAAGGCCCGTGCCCCCGCAGAGGATAGGCACCGCTCCCCTACCCCGTATCTGCTCGTAGGCATCGAAGAAATCCTGCTGATACTGGAAGAGGTTGTAGCGCGTGCCTGGCTCGCAGATGTCGATCAGGTGGTAGGGCACGTCGCCATAGTCGCCGAGGTCCTTGCCCGTTCCGATGTCCATCCGTCGATACACCTGCCGTGAGTCGGCTGAGATAATCTCTCCTCCGATGCGGCGCGCCAGGGCTGCTGCCAGCGGCGTCTTACCACTGGCCGTAGGTCCGAGTATGGTGATCATCCTTTGCTCCATCGCCTCATTGTTCTGCTTCCAGGTCGGTGAACCAGGCCTCCAACGGCTCGGCATCCTCGAAGAGGTCGAGGTAGCGCTGCCCCTCTTCCTTGCTGATCGGCTGCCCGTTGAGCTCACAACTATCGAGCTCGCCAGCATCCTGCATCGACTTGAAATGCTCCACCAGCTTACCATCCTGATAGCCAAAGGCTTCGGTAGCAAAGGTGGGCTCGATGAGCGAGCCAGAGATGACGAGATACTGTATGCCGTTGGCAGAGAGGCTATAGACCTTCTGATAGCCGGCATAGGTAGTGATATAGGTGAACTTCCCGTCCTTGCGGTAGAAGAAGGCGCCGCAGTTCTCGTCGCGCGTGCGAAGCCAGAGCCACTCGTTGTCGTAGTCGAGATAGAAGTGTGCCCATTGGGTGAGCATCTGACCATCGATACCCTGCGAATGAGCCTCGTCGACGAGGCGGCGCATCTGCTCGATGTCGCTTCGCCAGACGGGAATCTCCTCGTCGACCATCAGGTGATAGATGTCGAACTGCTCCTGCACGTAGGCTCCGTCGCGCAGGTAGAACATGCCCACCTCGTAGCTCTCCGGCGCGCCATGCGAATAGCAGAGCTCCAGCCCCTTGGGACCCTTGAAGGCCAGGTCGATGTCGCAGGGGATGTACTCGCCATCGTCGTCGACATTCCATCCACTCGTCCCATTGTCGTAGTAGCCCAGCTTCTCACAGGCATAGACCTTGCTGCCGTCGATGATCACCTCCAGGGCGAGCGACTTCTGGTGGTCGTACTCGTCGCGGGGAGGAATCTTGTACTCGCCCTCAAACTGCAGGGCTCCCACGACGTAGCGCTCGTCGATGATGCCTGTCTGCAGAGAGCGACAAGCCTTCATGCCGTACTTCCGCTCCAGCTGCTTCACCGCATCGGCAGGAAGGGGCAGGTAGTCGCCGTCGGAACTGGTCTTCACGTCGATATCGAGCCGTTTGCGCGTTTTCAGATAGTCGTCGGTGAGGGCAATACTTGCGTAGACATAGTCGCCGTCCACCTCTTTAGGATTGACATAGGCATAGCGGGCACCTAACGAGGGAATGCCCTCGCGGCCGTGGATCTCGCCAATGCTAGGGGTGTTGCCGTCAGGGTCTTTCAGCACTTCGTCGACAAACCTAATCTTGAAGACCGTACCGTCGTCAGCCATCAGGTTGGTGTACTCGGCAGCATGCTTGCGGATCTCCTCCTGATGCGCCCAAGCACCATGCTCCTCGCTGTTGCGGTCGGGCTCCTCGACCTCCATCCAGTAGAGCAGCTGCTTGTAGTTGTCGTCGACATTGATCAGGAATATGGGCATCAGCACCTCGTCGGCGCCATCTTCCGAGGCGGCTTCCGTCTCCTCCTCGAAATTGGAACTGGCGACTGGCTTCCCTTTGCTCTTGCAGCCCGTCATCATGATAGCCATGCAAAGGGCCAGCCATAGGAATGATGTCTTTCTCATACGCGTACAGTATTTATTGATTATAGTTTCTTATCAGCGTCTTCATCGGCAGTTTCCGGCAGATGCTGGGCGACGTCGGCAGCCTCTTCTGGCAGCTGGGGTATGTCGTCGACGTCGAGCAGTTGTGGCAGCGGGTTCTTGTCGCTCTGCTTCGCTCCCAGGCGGATGAGCTTGCTGCTGGTCTGCAGGATGCTCTGCCCCGTGGGCGAGAGTTTCTTCTCGCCGTCCTCGTAGGCCTTCGTAGCTGCCTCGAGGGCCTTGCCAACGAGCTGATATTTCTTCATGAACTGCCCCACACGGTCGAGCATCTCGTTGGCCAGGGCGAAGACCTTCTCGTGGTTCTGGGCCTGGGTGATCTGTGTCCACGTCAGGCTGACGACTCGCAGGGCGGCAAAGAGTGTCTGCTCGTCGGCGATGAACACGTTGCGCTCCATGGCCCGTCGCCACAGGTCGGGCTGCTCGTTGAGGGCTGTCCAGAGGGCTCCGCTGTGGGGTACGAACATGATGACGTAGTCCATCCTGACCTTCGGGGGCTGGATATAGGAGGAATAGTCCTTCGTGGCGAGCTCCTTGACGTGTTTCTGCAGACTGTCGACATGCAGGCGTAGGTATTTCTCGCGGTCAGCCTCCGTCTCGGCATTGACATAGTCGAGGTAGGCCGTCATCGACACCTTAGAGTCGATAATCACCTCGCGCCGCTGGTCGAGGTGGAGGATCACGTCGGGGCGCATCTTCTGCCCCTCGTCGGTGGCAACGATATTGCCCTTGGCATCACGGATGTAGGTCTGCACATCGTAGTGTACACCCTGCGTCAGACCCTGACTCTCGAGCAGTTCGTTCAGGATGCGCTCTCCCCAGTCGCCCTGCACCTTCGACCCATGTTTGAAGGCGCGCGTCAGCTCCTCGGCACTCTGGCGGGCTGCCTCGCTCTGGCGGATGATGGTGGCGATATTGGCCTTCAGCTCGCCCGTCAGCTCCGTCTGCTTCGTAGCGCTGTCGGCCATGGCCTGCTTCATGCTGTCGATGGTCTCGCGCAGAGGGGTGACGATCTGCCCCAGGTTCTGCTGGCTCGACTCTGAGAACTCCCGCTGTCGCTGGCGGAGCATGTCGTCGGTGGCCGACTTCATCTGTGCCGACACCTTGGCTAGCGTCTCGTCGAAGCGCTGCTGCTGGGCAATGATTGCCTCGCGATGGCGCTGCTCCTGAGCCTTCAGCGCATCCTGATGGCGATGCTCCATGTCAGCGAGGCGCTCGTCGCTGACATGTCGCCACTCGTCCTTCTCCTCCTTCAGCCGCACCTGGGCCTCAGCCTTCACCGTGTCGACCAGGTCGCGGACGTGGGCCCTAGCCTCCTCGGCACGGCTGCGGCTCTCCTCCAGCTGGCGCCGCAGGGCCTCACCCTCAGCCAGCAGGCGCTGACGAGGTCCACGGCCATAGAGGATGCCGATGGCAAGGCCTACCAAAAGTGCCACGACGGCTATGACGATTGTTTCCATGTTCAGAGAACTTTTCTGCAAAGGTAGCGATAAAAAACGGGTTCACCAAACATTTGCCGAGAAAAGTATGAATAATAACAAGAGAGAGAGGAGCGCCGTCCCTCTCGGATGCGCTCCCCTCCCAGTAGTCCGACTTCGTGTGAAGCCGCTAATCTACAATCTACATTTCATCACATTTCCAGTTGTTTTTTATAAAGAGGGGATTCTAGAATTCGTCGTCGCGCTGCTGCTTTCCGGTTCCGTAGTATATCTTGCACTCGCCCCAGAAGAACCAGCCGTTCTTCTTCGTAGGACGGATGAGTACGGAGTGGGCCGTGGGATCCTCGAAGGAAATGTCGCCCTTCGTCACGCCGTCGGGGTTGGGCATCAGGAGCAGCTTGGCCACGTCGGCATTGATGTCGCCAGAATGGAGAATAGGAGTCTGGGGATCCCAGACGACGCGCACCTTGTACGGACCATTATCGTAGCCGTAGCCCTTGCCGTTGGGCTTGTACTGGTTGCCCGGGGTGGCTCCTGCGAAATACTGGAAGACATTGTTGTGCAGCCAGAAGCCACCGGCATCCTTACCTTTGTTGCTGGTGAACTGGGCGATGCAAGCCTGCTGGAAGGCCTGGTTGGAGATGCCGTAGGTGTTCAGGGCTGAGTACTGCGTGCCATAGAGGTAGTCGACCATGTCGCGGCAGTCCTGGCTGCAGTCGAGCAGGCGGGGCCATACGAGGTACATCACGGCAGCGATGAACAGGGGGTTGTTGCAAGCCTCCACACGCTGTCCGTTGGCATCCTCGAGGAGGGTCTTCAGCTCGGCGACGTTGCGGGGCAGGCGGTCGAAGGTGAAGATGGTGCCACGATAGGTCTTGTTGTTGCCCACGAACTTATAGTCGGTGAAGGGCACGGAGTCGACGAGCGACACCTTCTTCACGGGCAGGCTGTAGGCCGTGATCTTCGTGATGTGGTCTACCTGATAGGGCATCTTTGCCGGGACGCCGCCCTGTACCAGACGGCCGTTCTCCAGATAGAAGCTCGAGGTCTCGGTGACGTTGCTCGTCGTGGTGCGGAAGCCCATGGGGTTGGCCTTGCCCGTTGCGGTCAGCGTGCCGTTGGCCTGGAAGTCGAGATACTGGTGCTCGGGGTTGCAGTAGGTGTAGTCGTCCTTCATGCCTGCTGCTACTGCCGTTTTGCCCGATCCGTCGCTGACGATGGGCATGTCGAACTCTACTCGGAAGTACTGCTGTGCAGTCTGTGCGGAACCTGTCATGGCAAGCGAAGCCATAGCGAGGAGGGTAAATATCTTTTTCATAATCGTTTCTGTTATTATTATTTTGAATACTTAGTGTTTAATGAATGGCGGAATTACTTTTTGGTGAATTTCAGAGCCTTATGACCCACGCGCACGACGTAGGCACCTGCTGGCAGATGGCCCACCTGGATGGTGGTCACGCCATTGCTCACGCTGGCCTCGGCGAGCATCTTTCCGTCGAGCGAGTACACCTGTGCGCGCAGGGCATCGCCACAGCCCGAGATGGTCATCTGCTCGCGGATGGGGGTCATCAGCTGCAGCTTCTCCTGGGCGGGAGCACCCATCACAGGGGCCTCGATGCCCGTGATAGCCTCCTCCGGACCGCGGAAGAAGTAGACGGCGCTCAGTCCCTTCTCCGTCGTGCTGCCTACCTTCAGGTCGATCTTGTTGGTACCTTCCTCGACGGTCATCTCGGGCATCTGGCTCATCTTGTAGTACTTGCCCGAGCTGGTGATGATGAACACGGGCTTCATCAGGTCGATCTGACGGTCGCCATAGGGGTTGTTACCCTGGTAGAGGCTCAGGTCGATCATCTCCTCATGCTTCTCAAAGCTGACGCTCTGCACGTTTGCCTCGCCTTCGCCGTCCTTCAGGACAATCTCGAAGGTGCTGGCACCATCGGCCACGACCATCATGCTGACGCGTGCCAATGCGAAGTAGTTGCCCGTGTTGGTCTTGACGCACATCACGTTCTTCTTCGAGGCAGCAGCCTGGGCGTCGGCCGAGCATCCCAGGCCTGCAGCTACGAGTGCTGACAGCGCAAGGGCCTTCCAACGTTTCTTTACTGTTCTCATACTTTTAACTTTTAATGAATAATAAATGTTATATACTTCACTTTTTTCCCCCAGCCTTCCGGTTCCTCTCGAGCTTATTTTCCACAATGGTCTCTATCTTGAGCAGACGGTCCAGATAGTCTCTGGCGTAGTCCATTGCGGTTTCTTGATAGGCGGTCTTGTCCATTGGGCTGTTTTCTTGTTCGCTGCAAAGTTACGACAAAAGGCACGTTTCGTCGTTATCATTTCGTGAAGAAAGCTTATCATTTCACGAAATGACAACGATTTTGCGCGTTTTGACAAGTAAAAGGGAGTGAAAGGGAGTGAGAGGGTCGATGGCCGGGCTATTGCTGTTCCTGCCGCTGCTTCTCCTGGTACTGTGTGGGCGAGATGCCGAATGTCTTCTTGAAGGCTCGCGAGAAGTTGGCCGTCTCGTTGTAGGCACATAGCTGTGCCACCTCGCTGACGTTCAGCTCCGGGCGGTTGTCGAGCAGGTAGCGGGCACGCTTCATGCGGATGATGCCGATAAATGCCTGTGGTGTCTCGCCCGTCAGGGTGTTCAGCCGCTGGCGCAGCTGGAAGAGGCTCATGTTCATCCTGGCAGCCACGGTCTCGGCATCGACCTGGCCGTTATACATCAGCTCGTTGATGGCATTGACCACGCGCTCGAGGAATTCTCGGTCGGCAGCCGACACCTCCTCGCGCTGCCCCTCGCCGGAGCTGGTCACGAGGGCCTTGTCGTAGCGCACGCTGAGCTCCTTGTACTTCTCGCGCAGCTCCTCGATGTCGGCGCTCAGCCCTTGGTTGATGGCTGTCTGATGGTGCTGTCGGCGGCGCATAAGCCACCATCCGAGGGCTGCCAACAGCAGCAGTACTATGATGACGGCAAGTGCCGCCACCATCACGTTGCGCTTGGCCGTCCGCTCGGCGTCCTTCTCCTTCTTCAGCCAGTCGTTGCCAAACTCGGCATTATAGCGTGCCAGGCTCTTGGCCGAGGCATTGGTGTAGAGCGAGTCCTTCAGCTCGTTGAAGCGCTCCAGCTCCAGGCGGGCACTGTCGGGATGCTCCTCCCAGAGGCTCTCGTAGAGGCCCTTGCGCGAGTGCATCTCGTTGGTCTTGTCGCCCATGGCCTGGAAGATGCGGCATGCCTCTCGATAGTAGGGTATGGCCTCCCTCAGGTGATGCTTTGCCAGCTGCACGCGCCCCATCTTGTTGCAGCAGATGGCCAGCGAGTGGCGGTCTTCCGTCTGTCGGAAGAACATGATGGTCTGTCCCAATACCCGCTCTGCCTCGTCGTACTGGCGCAGGCCTATCAGTGCCGATGCCTTCTGCGATAGGCGCATCATGGCCCTGTTTCCGCGCCCCAGCTGCTGCTCCAGCTCGTAGGCCTCCTCTGCATAGGCGAGCGACTGCTCGTCGTTGCCCATGGCGTGGTACACCTCGGATGCCATTCCCAGCAGCACGGCCTTGCGTGGCAGCTTGTTCACCGACGTTGCCAGCTCGATGCCCCTCAGCACGTACTGCTCGGCCTCGGCTGGCTGGTAGGCGCTGAGATAGATGGCCGCCAGCGTGTTCAGGCTGGAGGCTATGCGGTCGACGTCGCCGCTCTGGCAGTCCAGCTGATAGCATTGCTGCGCAAAGTCGGCCGCCTCCTCATAGTCGCTCAGGCGTACGTTGGTGATGGCCAGGATGTTGAGGCAGTCGGCCTCCGTGCCGCGGTCGTTGCCCATGCGGCAGAATGGCAGCGCCTTGCGGCCGTAGCTCTCACATTGTTCGTAGTCCTGCTGGTCGTAGAAGTACTCTGCTGCCCAGTACCACACCTGCTCTCGGAGGGTGTCGGCTGGCGTTGCCTGCGCGACCCTTACCGTCGGGTCGAAGAAGTCCATGTCCTTCAGCTCGTCGAAGAATGCCCGTGCCAGGCGTAGCATCGTGGGCTGGTCGTGTGCTCCGTCGAAGGCCTTCAGCGTCGTCGCCACGTCGGCTTTGACGGCCGGTATAGCCGTCAGTAGGATTGTGAGCAGGCAGAGGATGCGGTTCATCGTTGAGAGTTGAGAGACTTTTGTTGAGAGTTGAGGGTTGAGAGTTGAGAGACTTTTGTTGAGAGTTGAGAGTTGAGAGTTGAGAGATGGGATTATTTCGTTACTATGGTGATGCGGTTCTCGCCCTGGTAGCTGACGCTCTCCTGGCTGTCGAGGAAGTCGATGACGAGGTCGGCAGTCTTGCGGTTGATGCTATGTCCCTGATCCTGGCGCGGAGCATCGGCGATGGATGCCACGTAGCTGCTGGTGGCCACCTTGTAGCGCCGCTTCAGGTCGAACTTACTGCCGTCGGGGTTGAAGAGCTTCAGGTCCTTCACTCGCGAGGGGTCTTTCTTGTCGCGCACGATCTGGCATGTGATGCCTCCTACGAAGGGAAATCCATAGCCGTCGTTGCCACAGCTGGAGAGGAGCATCTGTCGCAGCTCTTGGCCCGTAATCTCCATCACCACGGCGTCATTGCCGAAGGGGTCGAGGCGCAGCACGTCGCTCACGGTGAAGTCGCCCACTCCATGCTGCCCGTAGCGCACTCCGCCGGCGTTCTGGATGCCTACGTCGGAGCCTGTCTCGGCCATGAAGGCGTCGCACATCATGTAGCCCAGCTCTGCCTCGCGCTCGAAGGGTGTTGCCACGTGTGTGAGTACGCGTCGGAAGGAGGGATTGTTGCTGAAGAATGCCAGCATGTTGTCCACCACCTTGTTCCGCCCCGTGTGCCGCTGCACGTCGATGTTCTCCGCCCGTTTCTCCACCACCTTTCCGTTTTCAACGACGATTGTCGTGTGAGTGACGCGCTTCAGGCGGTTCGTGTTCTGGGTGATCAGCAGGCCGTTGTGCATCTCGCCGCCGTCGAGCTGTGTGTGGCTGTGCCCGCCGATGATGAGGTCGGCCCAGGGCGTCGCTGCCGACAGCTCCACGTCGGCCTCGTAGCCCAGGTGTGTGAGCAGGATCAGCACGTCGCATTGGTCCCTGAGGCCCTTGTACTTCTCGACGGCCTCGCTGGGCGAGGAGAAGCTGATGCCCCTCACGTTGTCGGGATGGGAGTCGGGTATGCCTCGCGTGCCCAGCTCCACGACGCCTATCACTCCCACGCGCGTACCTTCTACGTCGAACACCTGCGTGGGTCGGAGCGGCATGCCCAGGGAGTCGTCGGGATGCACGTTGGCACAGATGTAGCTGAAGTTCGAGAGGCCTATCAGCCGTGCCAGCCCTCGTCCGCCGGAGTCGAACTCATGGTTGCCCAGGGTGGTAGCGTCGAAGCCTACCTGGTTCATCAGGGCCACCATCGGGTAGGCCGGTATGTCGTACATGTCGTTCAGGGGCTCTCCCGTCCGGTTGTCGCCAGCCGAGAAGACGAGCAGCCCGGGGTATAGCGTGCGCAGTGAGTCGGCAATGTCGGCCAGGGCCGGGAATGCCTCTATGGCAGCATGCATGTCGTTGGCCGAGAGGATGTGTATCTCCTTGCGCTGTGCGTGGCTGGCAAGGCTGCCCGCCGCGAGCAGGAGGAGGGCGAGGGCAAGTGTCGGGAGGTGTCGCTTCGTCATGGTGTCACTCTGGTTTCTGGGGTTCTACAAGCGGTTGGTGACCGGCATACAGGCGGTCGTCGAATGTAATCTTCTGCCCGTCGGTGAGGGGGGCGTCGTGATCGACCTCGTGCCCGTAGGCATCCTTCACCTCAACGCTGTCGATGAGCTGGCGGTCGAGTTTCTTCACCGTGAAGTACCTCAGCAGGGCGTTCTTAACCCTTGCTCCCTCAAAGAGTTCCAGGGTCCGGCGGTTCACTTTTACCTTCATACTATTCTCCGTTTTTACTTCTTTCAAGTTACAAAGGTACAAATAAAAGCACAAACGGCAAAACAAAACGCCCACTTTTTGCACAAAAAGCAAACCGCCCCCTGGCTGAGCGAACAGCGAGGGGACGGCTTTGAATGAGTTTTCTCTCAGGAAAAGCTTCGGTATTACTTCAGCTCGGCGAGGTACTTGATGGTGCGGACCATCTGGCTGGTGTACGAGTTCTCGTTGTCGTACCAGGCAACGACCTGTACGAGCGAGTTGCCGTCGCCGATCTTCGAGACCATCGTCTGGTTGGCATCGAAGAGCGAACCGAACTTCATGCCGATGATGTCGCTCGAGACGAGCTTCTCCTCGGTGTAGCCGAACGACTCGTTCTGGGCAGCCTTCATGGCGGCGTTGATGCCCTCGACGGTCACCTCACCCTTCACCACAGCGTGCAGGATGGTGGTAGAACCCGTGGGAGTCGGGACGCGCTGGGCAGCACCGATCAGCTTACCGTTGAGCTCGGGGATGACCAGGCCGATAGCCTTGGCAGCACCCGTCGAGTTGGGCACGATGTTCTGGGCACCGGCACGTGCGCGCTGCACGTCACCCTTGCGCTGAGGACCGTCGAGAATCATCTGGTCGCCAGTGTAAGCGTGAACGGTGGTCATGATACCGCTCTGGATGGGAGCGAAGTCGTTCAGGGCCTTGGTCATGGGAGCCAGGCAGTTGGTGGTGCAAGAAGCTGCGCTGATCACGGTGTCAGCAGGAGTCAGCGTCTTGTGGTTCACGTTGTAAACGATGGTGGGCAGGTCGTTGCCGGCAGGAGCCGAGATGACAACCTTCTTGGCACCAGCCTGGATGTGAGCCATCGACTTCTCCTTCGAAGTGTAGAAGCCGGTGCACTCCAGCACGACGTCGACGCCCAGCTCGCCCCAAGGCAGCTCGGCAGCATTGGGCTTGGCATAGATGGTGATCTCCTTACCGTCGACGATGATGGAGTTCTCGGTGCAGTCGACCGTGTGCTTGTTCTCGCCGAACTTGCCGCAGAAGCCACCCTGAGCGGTATCGTACTTCAGCAGGTGAGCAAGCATCTTGGGACTGGTGAGGTCGTTGATGGCGACCACTTCATAACCTTCGGCCTCGAACATCTGACGGAATGCGAGGCGACCGATACGGCCAAAGCCGTTGATTGCAACTTTTGTCATTGTTTTCTTTGTTATTTAATGGGTTTAAGACGTAAAAATCGGCTTTTTTGCACCTCAAAGTGCATTTTTTTCGCTTTTCGGGCACAAAGTTACGAAAAAATTCCTATATTTGCATCAGATTTCAGTATTAATTAAAGTGAAAAGTGAAAGCGGCACCCCGAAAACTGAGATAAGTCAACCCGCCGCCTGGAATATTGCAAAGCTAAGATGACAAAACGTCAGGCATCAGAGAACACATAACATACGTTCAACTTTAAAAATTTAAAGACTATGGGATTTATTAAAGAATTCAAGGAGTTTGCCATGAAGGGCAACGTAATGGACATGGCAGTCGGTGTGATCATCGGCGGCGCGTTTGGAAAGATTGTCAGCTCGCTCGTCGACGACATCATCATGCCGCTCGTGGGCAAGCTGCTCGGCAATGCCGACTTCACCAACCTCTACGTGGCCCTCTCCGGCCAGGCCGACGGCCTCTCGCTGGCCGACGCCAAAGCGGCAGGGTCGGTCTTCGCCTACGGCTCGTTCATACAGAACATCGTCGACTTCCTCATCATCGCCTTCTGTATCTTCCTCATGATCAAGGGCATGAACAAGCTCAGCCGCAAGAAGGAGGAGGAGCCCGCACCCGAAGAGCCCAAGGGCCCGACGCAGGAGGAGCTGCTCGCCGAGATCCGCGACCTGCTGAAGCAGAAGTAACCCTCCACGTACACATCTATTTATTATAGGGCAGCCCCAAGCGTCAAGGGGTTGCCCTATCTATTTCTTCGTGACCTTCCGCAGCAGATCCAGCTTGCCGTCGTGGATGAGCTTCAGGATGAGCTCGCCGAAGAGGGTGTTCTGCCAGGCAAACCAGGGACGGGTGAAGCGGGAGGCATCGTCCTTGTCGAACGACTCGTGGATGAAGCCCGTGCCGGCCCACTTTCGCACTGCAGGGAGGGCTGCCTCGCACTACAGGGAAGGCTGCCTCGCACGGCAAGGAGGGCTGCCTAGTACTGCCTGCAAGCCCCATTCGGACTACGAGATAGTGCTGCGTTTTGTCGGACAGGACGGACGTGCTGCGCAGCGCCCCCGATGACAAATGACAGATGACAGTTTTCTGAAAATCCATGCGCAGTAATAATTAGTATTATATATATTATAATATCTATAATACTAATACTCTCTATACTCTCAATTTCAAAAAACTGTCATCTGTCATAACTGTCATCGCCATGACCGTCATGAGTGTGGACGATGACAGATGACAGATGACAGTTTATGATTTCTGCATGCAAGACAGGCATTATTTCTGAAAGTTCAAAGAAAGTGGGAAATTTATGGGGAAAACGGTGTAAAAAATTTGGTAGCTTTAAAAAATTTTCGTAACTTTGCAACGTAAATCCAAAGCGTCATCGAAAAACAGTTACGGAGCTGAGAATCCGACAGTAATCTTCAGTAATTAACCATCAAAAGAAAGGAGACATTATGTCACAGAAAGTTCAAAAGTACAAGAACACCAACGAGCAGTCGAAGTCCTTCG
>CAMNHM010000068.1 GCA_946539475.1 uncultured Prevotellaceae bacterium
GTAGCAGCGTCCCTTCTGTGTGAAGAAGAGCAGCGTGTTGTGCATCGTGGCGGGGTAGATGTACTCCGTGAAGTCGTTGTCGCGGTGGCGTGCGCCCTTTGTGCCCATTCCGCCGCGTCCCTGGGCATGGAAGTCGTTGAGGGGCGTCCGCTTGATGTATCCCATGTGGGAGATGGTGATGACCACGGGGTCGTCGGGGTAGAAGTCCTCGGCGTTGAACTCGTGGTCGAAGGGTATTATCTGCGTCTTTCGCTCGTCGCCGTATTTCTCCTTCACCTCCAGCAGGTCCTGCTTCATCACCTCACGGCAGCGTTCGGGGTTGTCGAGTATCTCCTGCAGGTCGGCGATGAGTTTCATCAGCTCGTCGTACTCCTGGTGGAGCTGGTCGACGCGCAGGCCTGTGAGCTGCGACAGTCGCATGTCGACGATGGCCTTCGACTGCAGCTCGTCGAGGTCGAATCGCTGTTCGAGGTTTCGCTGAGCGTCGGTAGGTGTCTGTGAGTTGCGTATGATATGTACCACCTCGTCGATGTTGTTCACGGCGATGATGAGTCCTTCGAGGATGTGCGCGCGCTCCTGTGCTTTCTTCAGGTCGTAGCGGGTGCGACGGATTGTTACCTCGTGGCGGTGGTCGATGAAGTACCGGATGCATTCCTTCAGCGTAAGCAGCTTCGGCCGCATCTTTCCGTGAGTACCTTGTATGGGGACCAGGGCGATGTTGTTGACTGAGAATGAGCTCTGTAGGGCTGTCATCTTAAAGAGCTTGTTCAGTATGACGTTCGCGTTGGCGTCGCGCTTGACGTCGACAACGATGCGCATGCCCTGCCGTCCTGACTCGTCGTTGACGTTGTGGATGCCCTCAATCTTATGCTGGTTGGCGAGGTCGGCGATGTAGGCGACGAGGTCGGCCTTGTTTACTCCGTAGGGTATTTCGCTGACAACGATCTTGTCGTGTGTCTCTCCGGGTTCTATTTCTGCCTTTGCCCGCATGACGATGCGCCCGCGTCCTGTCTCGTAGGCATCGCGCACTCCCTGCAGCCCGTAGATATAGGCTCCCGTTGGGAAGTCGGGGCCTGGAATGTACTGCATGAGGCCTTCGGTGTCGATGTCGGGGTTGTCGATGTATGCGCAGCATCCGTCGATGACTTCGCCAAGGTTGTGTGTAGGCATGTTGGTGGCCATTCCGACTGCGATGCCATTGCCTCCGTTGACGAGGAGATTAGGCACTTTGGTGGGCATGACGCTGGGCTCGCGGAGTGAGTCGTCGAAGTTGGGCTCCATGTCGACGGTGTCCTTGTCGAGGTCGTCCATGATGTGCTCTCCCATCTTCGAGAGTCGGCACTCGGTGTATCGCATGGCGGCTGGTGAGTCGCCGTCGACGCTTCCGAAGTTGCCTTGTCCGTCGACGAGCATGTAGCGCATGTTCCACCACTGTCCCATGCGTACGAGTGCTCCGTAGACAGAGCTGTCGCCGTGGGGGTGGTACTTTCCGAGCACTTCGCCGACGACGCGTGCACATTTCTTGTAGGGCTGCGTGCTGACGTTGTTGATGCCCATCATGCCGTAGAGGATACGGCGGTGTACGGGTTTGAAACCGTCGCGCACGTCGGGCAGTGCGCGCGCCACAATCACCGACATTGAGTAGTCGATGTAGGAGGATTTCATCTCCTCCTCGATGTTGATCTTTAGAATTCTGTCGTTGTCAAACGTTTGGTCCATTATTATTTTACGTTGCTATTGTTACTCAATGATGTTCTACGTTGTTACATTGTTTTTGGGGGCCTCTTGCGAGCGGGTGCTTTTTGGTGCGATTTCGACGTAGAGGCCGTTTTCGCGTCCGCTGAAGCGTTTTGCGGTTTTTGCCGATGCTTCTTCAGTCCCCGTTTTCTGTCCGCAAAGGTACTGCTTTTTCCTCAAATAACGACCATTTAAGCAATCTTTAACGCTAGTTTCCTCCCCTATAGACCAACTTCCCGTCGTAGTCGTGCACGATTTCCTCTTGTAGCAGCTTATCAAGTGCATCGTAGATGAGGTGGGAGGGCATCGCAAGCTGGTCGAGTTCGGTGGCATCGTGAGGCTGATGGTCGGCGAGTAGGTCGAGGATGTGGCGGGTGGCCTCGGCTAGGTCGTCGCTCTCCGTGCGCTTCTTGCAGACGTCGCATTGACCGCAGTCGTGGTCGCTCTCCTCTCCGAAGTAGTGCAGGAGCATGCGGCTTCGGCACTCATGCTGGCTCTTGGCATAGTCCTTCATGGCTTGTACGCGGTCGGCGAGGCGCTGCTTCAGGTCGTCGTAGACAGGTGGCGGGAAGGTGAGGTGCTTCGACTCTTCGCGCCGCTGCAGGTAGTGGATCGTGGGTGTCTCGCGCTCGGGTATGAAGCTGAGAATGCGCTTCCGGCTGAGCTCCTTTAAGGCAAGGTGTACCTGTTGGCGGTCGAGGCCGCTGAGTTCTGCCACGCGGTCCTTGTCGATGTACTGATAGTCGGTGAAGAGTCCTGCGTAGATCCTCAGGAGTGCCACAATGACGGCGTCCTCCTCTGCTCCGTTGTCGCGCAGCCGGTAGAGCTCGTCGCGCTCGAGCAGGAAGCGGACGCGTGCCTGGGGGTGTTCGGGCTCTTTGTATTCGATGTAGCCTGCCCGCCCAAGGATCTTCAGCGCAGCGAGCACGCGTTGAGGGTAGTGGTGGTAGACTTTGCAGAAGCGTTCGACGTCGAAGGGGAATGTGGCTTGATAGCCTGCGCCGACGGCAATCTCGTAGAAGTATGCGAGATGGTCGTAGACGGTGCGGATCTCGTCCTTCGGCGGGAATTCTGCATCGACGCGTGCGGCGAGCCTGAGGTCGTCGCGCCGTGTATAGAGCATCACGGCATAGGCTTTCTGGCCGTCGCGTCCTGCCCGTCCTGCCTCTTGGAAGTAAGCTTCGATGCTATCGGGGCAGTCGGCGTGTACGACCAGGCGCACGTCGGGCTTGTCGATACCCATGCCAAAAGCGTTGGTGGCCACCATGACACGCACTTTGTCGGCTTGCCAATCACGCTGTCGCTGGTCCTTGACGGCGTCGTCGAGGCCTGCGTGGAAGCTGGTGGCGCTGATGCCGGTTCTGTTCAGGTAGTCAGCGATAGTATGGGTGCGCTCGCGGCTGCGGGTGTAGACGATGGCCGCCCCGGGCACAAGACGCAGGATGCGCAGCAGCTCGCTCTCAATGCTGTCGGCGTAGCGCACGACATAGGCTAGGTTGCGGCGCTCGAAGCTCATCTTGAAAACGCGCTTTTCATGGAAGGCCAGACGCTCCTGGATGTCGTCGACGACAGACGGCGTGGCCGATGCCGTCAGGGCGAGCACGGGCGCGTCGGGTACTATCTCGCGGATCTTGGCGATGGCTAGGTACGAGGGCCGGAAGTCGTAGCCCCACTGGCTGATGCAGTGAGCCTCGTCGACGCAGATGAAGCTAACGTGCATGTGGCGTACCTTAGCGATAAAGAGTTCGGTGGAGAGACGCTCGGGCGATACGTAGAGCAGCTTAACGCCTCCGAAGACGGCGTTCTCGAGAGTCTGGATAATCTTCTGGTGCTGCAGGCCGGAGTGTATGGCGGCGGATCGGATGCCACGGCGCCGGAGGCCCTGCACTTGGTCTTTCATTAGGGCTATCAGCGGTGTGACGACAATGCAGACACCCTCCATTGCCAGTGCCGGCACCTGAAAGGTAATCGACTTGCCCCCACCCGTGGGCATGAGGCCCAGAGTGTCGTGACCGCTGCCGATGCTTTCGATGATCTCGCGTTGTATGCCACGGAAGTCGTCGTAGCCCCAGTACTGGCGAAGGATGGATTGATAGATGTCGGATCTCAAGTCTCTCTGGCTCTGTTTCTCTTTGGCTTGTGGTGTCGGCAGGTTGGGGGCTAGCTCTCGCTGGGCTTGATGTCCTCAATCTGCAGCTGCACCTCGTTGCGCTTGTAGATGTTCTCTTCGATGGTGTAGACAATGTCGAATGAGCGCTTCGACTTGATATACCTGGCTGCTGCGCTCTGGCCGAAGGCGATGCCGTTCATGACGTTACTGGAGCGAGAGTCGACGAGCTCGAGCTTGATGTGCTCCTGCTGGCGTCCCACGACTTTCGACGTGCCGTAGTCGTAGACGTTGCGTGTGCAGAACAGCGGCTTGGGATTGTCAGGACCATGAGGGGCAAGCTTCTTCAGGTCGTTGTGTAGCTTCTTCGTGACGTCGCGGAAGTCGATGACGGCCTCGATGTCGAGTGTGGCCTCCGTCTGCTCGGGCATGATGTGGGTGCTGACATACTCCTGGAAGCGGCGGCGGAACTCTGGGATGTTCTCTGTTCGCAGCGACAGGCCCACGGCATAGGTGTGGCCTCCGAAATTCTCGAGCAGGTCGCGGCAGCTTTTAATAGCGTCATAGATGTCGTAGCCTGCAACACTGCGGGCCGATCCCGTGGCAATGCCGTCCTGGCATGAGAGGACCACCGTCGGGCGGTAATACATCTCCGTGAGGCGAGAGGCGACGATGCCCACGACGCCTTTCTTCCAGCCCTCGCTGTAGAGGACGATGGCTGGCTGGTGCTCCTGGCTCTCGAGCCGTTCGACAATCTGGTTGGCCTCCTCGCTCATCTGCTTGTCGATGTCCTTGCGCTGCTCGTTGTACTCGTTGATGTGGATTGCTGCCTCGAGAGCGCGCTTGAAGTCCTTCTCGACAAGAAGGTCGACAGTCTCGGTGCCGTTTTGCACGCGGCCGCTGGCATTGATGCGTGGCCCGATCTTAAAGATGATATCGCTCATCGTGATGTCGCGGCCTGTCAGACCGCTGATCTCGATGATGGCCTTCAAGCCTACGGACGGGCTCTGGTTGAGCTGCTTCAGACCGTGGAAGGCGAGGATGCGGTTCTCGCCCATCACCTGGACCATATCGGCAGCAATGCTCACGGCACAGAAGTCGAGCAGGGGAATGAGCTGTGAGAACGGAATGCCGTTGTTCTTGGCAAACGCCTGCATGAACTTGAATCCTACGCCGCAGCCGCATAGGTCCTTGAACGGGTAGGTGCTGTCCTGACGCTTTGGGTTGAGGATGGCCACGGCGCAGGGCAGCTCGTCGTCGGGGACGTGGTGGTCGCAGATGATGAAGTCGATACCCATCTCTTTGGCACGGGCAATCTCGTCAATGGCTTTGATGCCGCAGTCGAGGATGATGATGAGTTTCACACCGGCCTCAGCGGCGTGGTCGAGGCCTTTCTGGCTGATGCCGTAGCCTTCTTCGTAGCGGTCGGGGATATAGTACTCGATGTTGGAGTAGAACTGCTGAAGAAAGCGGTAGACAAGGGCTACGGCCGTACAGCCGTCGACGTCGTAGTCGCCATAGACCATGATGCGCTCCTTGCGCCCCATCGCGTCGTTAAGCCGATCGACAGCCACATCCATGTCGTTCATCAGGAACGGATCGATGAGCTCGCTCAGGAGCGGGCGGAGGAAGCGTTTGGCCGCTGACTCCGTGCGAATGCCACGCTGGATGAGAAGCTCTGCCATGATGGTGCTGGTGTTGAGCTTCTCGGCCAGTTCCTTAGCCTGTTGCTGTCGTTCGGGTGTTGGAGGTTGATAATTCCATTTTGAGTTCATTATATCGTTTCATTTTGTTTTCGCTTTCAAAAGTGCCTATTAAGGCAAATTAGCTTACAAAAGTAACAATAAAAATTGAATCGGAGGCAAAAAAGAAAAGAAATTTAACAATTATGCGTGTTTTTTCGCTTAATTGTGTCTGTTTTGTCGTGATAGGCGTGCTTTTCGGGATTTGATCAGGGCTACAAAAAACAATGGCACGGAATAAACGCGGGCGTACCGAACCCAGAGTTCTTCGCGTTTTTCCGTGCCTGTGCAGATCCTTGTGGATCTACTGGTGCTGTTCCCGCAGGAGGTCGTTGACGGTCTTTACAGGGTTGAACGTGCCAAGGGGCACTTCGACGAAGATGGTGCTCCAGTCGCTCATGGCACCATTCCACAAGCCAGGCAGTTCAAGAGCCTTGAGCTCCTTGCCACCTTTTGACTTCGAGGAAATGAAGCCCGTGGTCTTGTCAACGAATGCAGGCAGATCGTAGGGGCGCCCCTTGTAGTCGCGGACGGCGCATACGAGGTCGACGGGGTTGAAGTGTGTGCCTTGCGTGAACATCTTCATGTAGGCCTCGTTGGTGGTGTCGATCTGTGAGCTCTCCAGAATCTGCAGGCTTACCGTCCCATCTTGGTTATAGGTCAGGAACGGACCGCCGCCAGGCTCGCCGACGTTCTTCACCACACCGCAGACGCGCATCGGACGGTCGAGCTTACGGCGCAGATAGTCGGCATCGACTTTACAGCTTTTCGGATTGGTCTGTAGGCTGGTCTCGACGAATGCGGCTATCTCCTTCAGCTCCTCGTCGCTGGCTCCTTTGTCGAGCAGGTTCAGGTAGTCGAAAGCCTGCTGCTGCACCGAGACAAGGATGCCTGCAAGTACCTGCTTCCACTCGACTGTCTCAGCTTTCAGACGATCGGGCACGACGTTGTCGATGTTTTTGATGAAGATGACGTCGGCATCAATTTCGTTGAGATTCTCAATCAGCGCACCGTGGCCGCCGGGGCGGAAGAGCAGGCTGCCGTCGGCCTCGCGGAATGGGGTGTTGTCGGGATTGGCTGCGATGGTGTCTGTCGATGGCTTTTGCTCGGAGAAGGTGATGTCGTACTTGATGCCATACTTCGCAGCAAAGCCGTCGGCTTTCTCGGCTACTTTCTGTCGGAAGAAGTCCATGTGCTCGTGAGACACGGTGAAGTGGACATGTGCCTCGCCCTTCGAGGCGGCGTAGAGTGCACCTTCTACGAGGTGTTCTTCCATCGGGGTGCGTGCTCCTTCGGCATACTTGTGGAAGAGCAGCATGCCCTTGGGCAGTTGTCCGTAGTTCAGTCCATCCTTCTTTAACATGTTGGCAGCTACTGCTTTGTAACGCTTTTCTGCAATTAATTCCTTAACGCCTTTTCCCTCGTTCTTGAGGCAGACGGCATTAAGGGCATCGTAGAAAGCAAACTTCTCAATCTCGTCGAAATATTTCTTCTCGAAGTCAGTGGATGGAAGGTCGTTGTCACCGTCGACGAAAGCGAAGATGTTCTTGAACATGCGGCTGGCGGCACCCGAGGCGGGAACGAACTTCACCACCTTGTGGCCCGCAGCCTTGTAGGATTCCCAGGCCTTGACGTATGCCTGCCGCTGCTCGTTGTCGGGTGCAACGATGCCGTTGCCGATGGAGGCAGCAGCTTCGAGGCGAAGGAATGGAAATCCGGTTTTGAACTGTTGGAGTTGGGTCTCAATCTGCTCCTGACTGATGCCGCGTTGGGCAATCTGCCGGAGGTCTTTCTCTGATAGGTTCATAGTCTTTTGGGTGTTTTATAGAAGGTTTGTGATCTCGTCGTCGGTGGCCAGGTTGAAGTCGCCGGGAATGGTGTTCTTCAGCGTCGAGGCAGCAAGGGAGTAGTTCAGCTGCAACTGCGGGTCGTCGGGGTATGCCTGGCTGGCGTGTAGCAATCCGGCCATGAAGGCATCGCCGACACCCGAGGGGTCGACCACGCCGTTGATATCCATGATAGGAGACTTGAGCAGGGTGCCGTCAGTCCAGAGAAGTGCCGTCAGCAGATGACGGCTGGAGGCAACCATATTGCGCATGCCCATTAGCCACTTGCGGCAGCGGGGGAACTCGGCATGCAGCTCGTCGAACCATGCGCCGTACTCCTCCATCTGCATCTCGAAGGTGGTATCGGTGGCGGTGAAGGGTGGCTGGCTGCGCTGGCATAGCCACTCGAACTCGATGGCGTCGCCGAACATCATATCGCACCGGCTGAGCATGTGCTTGAGCACTTCGCGAGGGTCGGCACCGTATCGCCAGAGGTTTTTGCGGTAGTTGATGTCGTAGGAGACGAGGACGCCCAGTTCGTCGGCAATGTCGAGGGCTTCGAAAGTGGCGTCGGCGGCGTTCTGAGAGATGGCGGCAGTGATGCCAGAGACATGCAGGACGCTGGCATCCTTGAGTATCTCTCGCCAGGGTATCATGCCTGGCTGCAGCTCGGAATAGGCCGAGTGTGCACGGTCGTAGATGACTTTGGCCGAGCGCATTCCGGCGGCTGGCTCGAAGTAGTAGGTTCCGATGCGGTCGCCGCCGAAGAGTACGTGGTGGCAGCCCACGCCCAACTCTTGCAGGCGCATCACGCCGGCACGGCCGACGGGCGTGGCTGGCAGACGGGTGACGTACTCCACCTGGTTGCCGAGGGTGGCCAGTGAGACGGCGACGTTAGCTTCGCTGCCTCCGTACTTGCTGGTGAAGATGTCGCCTTGCGTCAGGCGGAGATGATCGTCCTTAGAGAACCGTAGCAGCAGCTCGCCGAAGGTGACTATTTTTTTCTTTTTTTCTGTCATAGCTTGTCGTGATTACTGAGTCTAGGGTTGGAATATTATGGGTAGTGACTCTTGCATTTTTTGTCGTGGAGTCATAAGTTATAACGCAGGAATGGGTTGGTACGTCGTGTCAGGCGTATCAGCTCTCGTTTGTGCTGCTTGGCGGCTTCCTCGCCGCGGCATACCATGTCCTTCAGGGCTTCTTGGCCGAAGCTGGTGACGTCGAAACCTGGCAGGCGGGGATTGATGTATATGATCTGTGGCGATGGGTATAGGCGGAGGTTTGAAAGGTACTTCCGACTGTCGGGGCGGTGCAGTGCCCATCCAATGATGCCGAGCTGGTCCTCGCTGATAAGGGCGGCAGCAGCTTTGCGGCCCATTGACAGGCCGGAGTGCAGCACGGTGTTCACGAAGTCGAGGCCAAGGTCTTTTACAAAGTCGAGCAGCTCGAAGGCGCTGTTGATGCGCAGATCGTCATCGTTGGCCTCGACCTTCGACTGCTGCAGGTCGATGGCAATGACGAAGTCGGCTCCCATCTCGTGGACGACATCGATGGGCAAGTTGTTGGTCATGCCACCGTCGATAAGGTGCTGGTCGTCGATCTCTTGATGCTTGATGATGACGGGAAAAGCCATTGAAGCCCTGACGGCTTTGGAGATGTCCCCGGTGTGCAGCACTTCTTCCTTGACCCTTTTGAAAAGCTTGAAGTCGGTGGCCACGCACCTGAAATCGATTGGCAGCTGGCGGAAATCGGTGATTCCCTTTGCGCCCAACAGCGAGTCAATGAGCAACTCAACGTTATCGCAGCTGAGCAGGCCTGGACAGTGGTGGCGAAAGTTCAGCGCGGGGAATCCGAAGATGTAGTTTAGTGTGTCGGTATGTTGAGGATTGGAAGTTCTGACGAAAGGCTTGTAGCGGAGGTCCTCACGACGGTCGGTGAGTAGCGATAGCAACGGATGGTCGCAGAGAATCTGCTCGAGCTCGCTGGCGGTATAGCCGGCAGCATACAGGCTTCCGATGATCGATCCGATGCTGGTGCCTGCAATGCAGTCGATGGGAATGTCGTACTTCTCGATGAATTTCAGGGCGCCGATCTCTGCGGCTCCCTTCGCGCCACCGCCACCAAGCACGAGGCCGACCTTCGGGCGGCGGGCCTCGGCGGTCAGCATCAGTGACAGTAGTGAGAGAAGCAGTAGTATGCGTTTCATGGGCGGGGCGGATGGCTTACTGGTTGGATAGCTGTTTGAGCTTGTCCCATTGCTGACGGGCATGTTGCTCGCCGACCTTGATCATCCGCACCATGCTCTTATTGCCGAAGCTCGAGGCGTCGTCGTCAGGCAGTGGTGGGTTGAAGTAGATGTCGGCATTCTGCCTGTTCACGTTGTACTTCGTGATGTCTGGGCGGGTGAAGATCCATCGGGCAACACTACCGAGGCCGACGGCATCGGCCAGATCGGTGATGAAGTTGTCGGTGTTCTCGCGGTTCTTGGGCTTGTTCTGCTGCAGGTCGATGGCTATGACAATGTCGGCGCCCATATCGCGTGCGACGTCAACAGGCAGGTTGTTCATCATCCCACCGTCGACGAGCTGCTCGCCGTCAATCTCCACTGGCTTGAAAATGCCGGGAATGGCCATTGAGGCTCGAATGGCCTGAGGCAGGGTACCTTCGCTGAGTACCACTTCTGTGGCGCTGATCATCGATGCTGCTACACAGCGGAAGGGAGTGGCCAGGCACTCGAATTCCACGCAGCCTTTGACGGCAAGCATCGAGTCGATGACCTGCTCTACACGTCCGCCTTTGAGCATTCCGAAGAGGCGGTTGTCTTGGTCGATGACGGGAAAGCCGAAGATGTAGGTCACACCGTCGACTTGCTTGTAGGGCTCGCCGCTGAGGTCGTCGCGGCGGTCGGTGAGCAGCGAGAGCCACTCCTGCTGGCTGAACAGCTGCTCGAGGTCGCTGGCTGAATAGCCGGCAGCGTATAGGCCGCCGACGATGGCACCAATGCTCGTGCCGACAATCAGGTCGGGGCGCACACCGGCCTCCTCCAGTACCTTCAGCACGCCTACCTCTGCACCGCCTTTAGCACCGCCACCTCCCAGCACAAGCCCTATACGTGGACGCTGTGCCTGGGAGGTGAGTGCCAATAGCAGTAGTAAAGCTATGAATAGTCTTCTCAATGCTTCTTACTGATTGTTACTTGACAAGAATCTTCTGGCCTTTGACGATGTAGATGGCGGGACGCAGGTTGGCGACCTCGGAGGCGTGAATCTGCGTGGCTACCTTAGCACCGGCAACGGTGTAGACGTCGACCAGCTCGTCCTGACGGGCGATGGCGTTGATGCTCGTGGCCTCGCCCAGATGGCGGGCGCTGACGAGCTTGCTGTTGCCAGACGACAGACGGACGTAGCAACGTGTGGCATAGAAGCCGTTGGTGTTCTCGCTGTCGACGGAGACGAACTTCACCTCAGCGTTGTCGCGAGCCAGCACACCATAGAAGCCCTTGCCATCGGTGTGGCTGCGGACAGCCTCCATCGTGACGACATCGCCGCTCTCAGTGGTGAACGAGAGGGCTGACTGCCCGTCTGTGATCTCGGCCTCTTTCTGGATCTTTTTCGTGCCCGACTCACCAGTATAGTAGAGCATGTAGGGCGTGTTGGCCTTCATGCCGCTGGCTTTACAGTCGGTGAAGTTCAGCATGACGCCGGCGCCATTATCCTCGGCACCCGAGAGACACTCCAGGCGGCAGTCGCTTCCGAAGACGTCGTTCAGTTCCTGCTCACTCATGTCGAAGGGCAGGGCGATGGTGTTCCAACCTGTGTAGACGAAACGGCTGACGTTGACGTTACACACTTTGCCGTCGTACTTGGCAATGTTCGTGCCGGCGTATGTGCTCAGCACGAGCCGCTCCTGAGCCTGTGCGCTAAGAGTGGCAACAGCCATGGCTGCGATGATGAATAGCTTTTTCATACGGTTTTGTTTTTGTTGGTGAATATGTGTTATGACTTGATATTTGGCTCTTCCAGTCCAATGCCTTTCTTGCGGTCGACCACCTTCAATACGAGTCCCAGCACGAGTGCTGCCACGCCTAGGCAGGCGAGCATTACCAGCGGGGCGGTATAGTTGTACTGAGTAGGATCGGTGACGCCAGGGTTCGTAGCGTCGAGCACCTTGCCGATGAGCAGCGGGAACAGCCACAGGCCGATGTTCTGTATCCAGAAGATCAGCGCGTAGGCCGAGCCGATGATCTTGGGCTCTACAAGCTTGGGAACACTAGGCCATAGCGAGGCGGGAACCAGCGAGAACGATGCACCCAGGACGAGGATCGTGAGATAGGCGATAATGATGCCTCCCACGGTGCTGCCCTTAAACAGCGGCAGGACGAATGCAAAGGTCAGATGGCAGGCGATGAGCAGCAGTGAGCCCAGCACGAGCATCGTGGCTGCCTTGCCCTTGTGGTCGACATAGCTGCCCAGGATGGGCGTGATGCCTACTGCGAGCAGTGGGAACACGGCGAAGATGGCCTCGGCCGACTGGCGCATGTAGCCCATGTAGCAGTAGACGACGAGTGCTGCTATCGAAAGGACCAGCAGTCCGTATTTCATCTCCTTCTTCTTCTGGAAGTTGCTGGCAAAAGCGGCGGCTGCCACGATGAGCATGATGATGTACTGCACGATGGTCACCGACTGCGAAGCCCAGAACGAGCCTTCTGCAGGGGTGGTCAGCGTGAGGTTACACTGAAGCATGTTGACGGCGTACTTCTGGAATGGGAAGATGGCGCTGTAATACAGCACGCACAGCAGGGCCACGAGCCAGAAACCGCTCGAGGTGAGTATCTGCCCCAGGTCGCTGATCTTGAACGGGTCGTCTTTCTCCTCAGCCTCGCCCGTCTGAGAGTCGAGCTTCTGGTCCATGAAGAAATAGACGATAGCCATGATCAGGGCAATGCACATCAGCACCACGCCGAAAGCTACGGCACGGCTGACGCTGATTTGTCCGCCCAGGCGTGCAAAGTAGGGCGAGAAGATCATGCAGGTGGCCACACCCAGGCGTGCCAATGCCATCTCCGAGCCCATGGCCAGTGCCATCTCGCGGCCTTTGAACCACTTCACGATACCACGTGAGACGGTGATGCCGGCCATCTCGCAGCCGCAGCCGAAGATCATGAAGCCGCAGGCGGCAAACTTAGCTGAGGCGGGCATGCCCTCATAGAAGGGGCTGACGCCTAGCTCGTCGAACACGGGTATGTAGTTCAAGTTGTTCGTAAACCAGGCTTCCAGGCCGGAGCCAGCAAAGCCATCGCTAACGGCATACCACTTGATACAGGCTCCGACGAGCATCACCACGGTGGAGAGCACCATCGTGAAGCGGACTCCCATCTTGTCGAGGATGATGCCTGCGAAGATAAGGAAGAATGCAAAGACGTTGAGGAACACCTCTGAGCCCTGCATCGTGCCGAAGGCCGTAGAGTCCCATCCGCGTTCGGAGAGCATCAGGTCCTTGATGGGCGAGAGAATGTCCATGAAAATATAGCTGCAGAACATGGCCAGAGCCAGCAGCAGCAACGCCGTCCATCGCATGGCGGCTGAGTCGCGAAGTGATTTTTGAATTGCTTGTGTCATAGTTCCTAAATGTTGCTGTGCACGGGTATCTTGTCAATGCGACGCTGGTGCCTGCCTCCTTCGAAGTCGGTGGCGAAGTACTCGTCCATGATCTTGCGGGCCATGTCCTCGTCGATGAAGCGGCCTGGCATCACAAGCACGTTGGCATTATTATGCTGGCGGATGAGATGGGCAATCTCGGGAATCCAGCACAGACCGGCACGAATCGACTGGTGCTTGTTCAGCGTCATGTTGATGCCTTCGCCCGATCCGCAGATGGCGATGCCGGGATAGACCTCACCGCGTTCGATACCCTCGGCCAGCGCGTGGCCGAAGTCGCTGTAGTCGCACGACTCCTCGCTGTAGGTGCCGTAGTCCTTGTAGTCGTAGCCTTTCTCCTCGAGGTACTTCTTTACAAATTGCTTAAGAGCATAGCCAGCGTGGTCGCTGGCTATGCCTATTGTCTTCAGTTCCATTATGCTAGCAGTTTCTTAACCTGTTCATAGACGTTCTGGCCGTTGTAGCCCAGCTTCTCGTCGAGCACCTTGTAGGGAGCCGAGAATCCGAAGCTCTGGAGGCCCCATACGCAGCCGTCGCTGCCTACGAGTCCCTCGAGCGTGACAGGCAGGCCGGCGGTCATGCCGAACTTCTTCTTGCCTGCGGGGAGCACTTCCTGCTGATACTCAACAGGCTGCGAGCGGAACAGTCCCTCGGAAGGCACGCTGACGATGCGCACTTTCACGCCGTCCTCGCGCAGCAGCTTTGCTCCGGCCTCAAGGGTCGAGACCTCAGAACCGGAAGCCAGCAGGATGACGTCGTAGTCAGCGTCGGAGCCGGCGACGACATAAGCACCCTTCGTGGCCTGCGAGTAGTCGTTGCCCTCGGGCAGGTTCTCGATGTTCTGACGGCTGAAGATGAGGGCCGTAGGAGTGAGCGTGTTCTCCATTGCCATACGCCAGCAGACGGTGGTTTCCTCGGCATCGGCAGGACGAACGACGAGCATCGAGTTGCGGCCGTGGTGGTTCTTCAGCTTCTCCATCAGGCGTATCTGTGCCTCTTGCTCAACGGGCTCATGGGTAGGACCGTCCTCGCCGACACGGAAGGCATCGTGGGTCCAGATGAACTTCACGGGAAGCTCCATCAGGGCGG
>CAMNHM010000069.1 GCA_946539475.1 uncultured Prevotellaceae bacterium
GCTACCTGCCTGTTTAGCGGATGCAAAGGTACGAACTTTCTACCGATCACCAAAACTTTTCCGGGACTTTTTCACTAAAGCAGGAACGAAAAAAGACACTCTTGATGAGAATCAACCTAAGAAAGCGGCTCTCCTTATTATTTATACGCACGCGCTAGAACGATAACGCTCAAGTAAGGAAGACTCCTGCTGACGCGCTCGAGCGAGGAACGACTGATACTCGTCGCTCTCTGGAAAGAACGGCTTGTGCCCGAAAGCCTCCTTGATCGGCTTCCAGTCTCTCACGAACTGCTGAGCGAGCGGACTGAGATAGAGGTCGTGGATATATTCCCAAATATACTCCACAGCCTGTGGCGATGGGTGGAGCATGTCGGGCTGGTAGAAGCGGTAGTCGCGCAGCTCGTCCATCAGTATCTCATAGGCAGGGAAATACGACACGTGAGATGCTATCTGCGAGCGATGGGCAACGAGCTGATGAACAGCCAGAAGCAGCGTTGCTTTCGACAGCTGACTCTCGTGGAAGCCATATTTGGCATAGCGGATTGGACTGACCGTGAGCACCACATGCACATCTGGGCGTCGCCCCACCAGGACGTCGACAGTCTGTTGGAGGTAGTCGGCACACTCGTCGACCGTCAGTTCCTCCTCTTGGAAGAGCTGCTGCGGCCGTTTCTGACAGTTATCGACAATTTCGCCCGTTGAACGCAGCCGATAGACATGGTTGGTACCTAGCGTGAGGAAGACGACACGCGGTTTCTCGTCACATCGCTGAATGGTGTGAAGGATGGAAGCGGGATTATACATCACTCCAAAGGGATTGACGACAACAGGGAAATGCTCCTCCGCAAAGCGGCGGCCGATGCTGTCGGCAAAGCACGACCCCACAAATAGCAACTGTTCGAGCGGCTCTATCTGGAAGTCGGGCTTCCTGACATCGACGATTGTCCTAAACTCCATATACCTAGCTCCTACTTATTTGTAATCCACTCATTGACAACGACATGTCAACAAACCTTGCATTGGCATTCTGGCGATGTTCGGTGAGTCGCTGTTTGATTCGTGCTGCCGCCTCGGGATCCCTTGCCACCATATAGAGATAGCCTCCCCCACCCGCTCCTGGCAGCTTGTAGCCAAGGCACAGATCGTCAACAAGGTCGGTGAGCTGCCTGACGGCGGCAGGATTTGTCCCGCTGTCGAGCGCCTGATTCTGTTGCCAGTTCTCGCGTAACAGCTTTCCCATGAGCGGAAAGTCCTGACGCTGTATAGCCTCATACATCTCGATGGCATGCTCCTTCATATGTCGGAGCAGCTGCAGCTGGTCGTGATTGTTGAGGAACATACGTCGCACGATCTCGGCCAATATCTGTTTTGCCGTGCGTGTGATGCCTGTATAGTAGAGCAGGTGACACTGGCGATATTCCGGCTGTGTGAAGACATCGGTAGGCAGCCATCTTGCCATTGGTTCCTGCGAGAATCCCGGCTGCGACTGCAGAAGTTTCACACCTCCCAGCACGCCACCGAACTGGTCCTGCCATCCTCCACCCGTTGTAAGCAACTGTTCGAGTGCAAGCGTCCTACGCCCTATCTCGTTCTTGTCCCAGGCCAGCGAGCAGAAGTCGCTCACCGCTCCTAACACCGTAGCCGCGAGGATTGAGCTGGTGCCAAGACCGCTGCCAGCAGGTATGGCAGAGAGGAGCGTCAGCTCGATGCCTCCTCCAAATCCGACGAGCTGCTGCTCCAGGGAGTCAAACCGCTCGGCAGCAAACTGTGGAGCGAACCCTGCCAGCGACAATGCAGCCTTGGGGATGGAGAATGGCGACCCCACCTTATTATATTGTATGAGCTCTTCGTAGGTGCTTACCACCTCAGTAGCTCCAAGGTCAATGCTTCTGAGGACGATACGCGGCTGTGGGGAGGTCTTTATATATGCTTGCAGAGGCTGTTGGCCGTTAAGCTCAATAGCAAGGTTGACGACGTTACCCCCTTCAAGCAGGCAATACGGCGGTGTGTCCGTCCACCCACCAGCAATGTCGATACGTACCGGGCTACGCGCCCATACTATCTGGTCGTGGCATACTGACAACCGCGGCATCTGTTTCTCATCCTGCAATTGCTGGATGATACCCTGGCGAAGCAGGTCGAAAGCGCGGGCACTCTCCCCCCGGAACATCGCATCATGGATGCGCGTCATCAGCGGGGCATTGTCGGAGAGCGGTGGTGGCAGCGGAATATGGTTGTCGCGGAAAGCTTGCGAGGCATCGTCGAGGTCAAGCTGATAGAACACGCTATGCTCCCAGTTCCGTGCCAAGACTGTCCAGTTCGCCTTCCGGAACTCACTCCGTTGGCGGAAGAGGCGCTGAAGATTTGCCTGCGCCGACAATTGCTCAGCACTCAGCAACAGAGTATTGTCGGATGGCAGTCGCTGAGAAACGAGGAATGGCTCTATCTCTTCGGGGCGCAACACCGGAAACAGTGGTCGCTGCTGCTCTTCACCAGCAAATCGGTCGTCGATATGATACCGTCTGACAGCATATCCCTCATCGTCCACGGGCACAATGTCGAGGCACTCGCCAGGCTGTAGTGTCAGCTGCCAGTCGTTCTCTGGCACACCAGTGACTATATTCTCCGTGGTGAGCTTCCAACGAGGCCCCACCCAACTGTTCTCGACCCAGATATCCTTATGTTCCTCACCAAAGGGAATCTGCGTGATGGCATTCTGCACGAAGATTGAGGGATGTGGCTTGCGGTCGTGGTGCATGATACGGCGCTGGTCGGATACTACGTTCTGAAGCGACACCATCGATGAGATCAGCTCTTTTGACGTTCCAAAGTGATAGAACTCTCCCCCTGGCAGAGGCACGACAGCCACCGATAGCTGCTGCAACTCATGATCGACAATTTCAGGATGCGTACCCAATGAGCGTCCGAACTCAGCATACAAGTCGTACGAGTTGAGAGACGAGAGACGAGAGTTGAGAGGACCTCCAGCCATGCAGCGTTTCATGAGCAGGCGGACAGCACGGTCGCTGAGTATCCACACTCCGATATCGGTCAGGTAGAAATGCTGCCGTTGCAGTTCGTTCAGGCGTTCTACGCTAGGCTTCTGCAGCATTTGCTTCAGCCGTTGCGGCGTATGCCTGTCTGACACAAACACCCCATGATTACGGGCGATGCTGGCATCGAGCCATAAGCCATAGCACACGACGTCAGCCTGCGGCACCGGTGACAACGGTTGGGAGGTACGGATAAAGACATCGCCACTGACCACCATCGTGTTCAGTCCCTCGGGGGCCTGCTGCATGATCTGTTCGTATAAGGGCAGCTGCAGCGATAGCAAATCCTGCGCCAACCGCTGTCCTCGTTCCCATCTGAAGACAGGCACAGGTGTAAGGATCTTTCCCGACGGAGCATAAGCCGGCAGTCGGCGGCTCTGTCCGCCAGCATGCAGCAGTATCCTTTTCTCAGCTGCGAGCCATTCGTCGAACGTCCTGTCGGGGCACTCATGCTCGTAGCACTGCATCAGCAGCCATGCCGTTCCTCCGCCACTGCCTATGCGATGCCCTTCCGGGTCGCATGTGCAAAAATAGTCGTCGGCAGGCAGTGCTGTGATGTCATGGAACACCGTCTCCCCCTTGCTGCCTTTTCTGACAAGGTTGGGTGGCAGCGACAACAGTTTTTTCATACGCCTCTGTAAATTAAATCCATTAGGGATAAGTGACGTTCTCATCTGAGAGCTTCTCGAGCACCTCCTCGAGATACCGTCGAGCCTCCCAGCGGGCCATTGGCAGGTCATGAAGCAGCCAGTTGCCACAGTCGCGAGGTGCGGCGCCAGGAATGTCCCCCTCAAAATCGGCTATAAAGCGGAACGTGCGTCGCATGAGGTCGGCAATGTCCATCGGCTGCAGGTTGCCACGCATCAGCAGGTAGTTGCCGGTGAGACAGCCCATCGGCCCCCAATAGACGATGCGATCCTTCCACTCAGGGTCGTTACGCAGGTATGTAGCCGCCAGGTGCTCAATGGTATGCAGAGCTCCTGGATGGACGGCTGGTTCACGGTTGGGTTCCTTCATTCGGATGTCGAAAGTGGTGACGACGTCGCCACCTACCTCATCTCTTCTAGAGACATAGATGCCACGCAGCAGTCGCTCGTGGTCGATGGTAAAGCTAGGTATCTTGTTCATTGTAGGTGCAAAGTTACGAATAAACTATGGAATAAACGAACATCCGCCCAAATTATTTTCTCGTCAGGGTATTCCCAGCACTTCTTTTCGTAACAAAAACACGTCGAAAGCTAAAAATCTGCTATTATTTTTTGGCTATTAGCAGAATAATGACTACTTTTGCACCCACAAGATAACAAACTGTCGTCTTCAGCGGATGGAGCCGCCAACCAAGGAACCAGATTGTCTAACACACATAATTAAACAAAAGCGTATGAAAAAGTTTACCCTTACCCTCGCTGCCGCCCTGCTGGCAGTGACCAGTGCGTTCAGTCAGACGGCTGCCAGCCTGCAGCCACTGACTAGTTTCAGTCCCAAGGCGTTGGCTCAGCAGCCACTGCAGCAGCTACAGCTGCCTGTTGCCCGCAATGCCCACCGTGCCCCTCTCTTCGAGCAGCCTGCCGGCAAGCTCTTCGACCAGGTGGTCGCCTCGTATGGTGGTTACGGTCGTAACTGGCTCTATGGCCTGATGGACGTGAGCACCGATGGTGGCATGGGCAAAATTGTGGAAGGCGACGATGGCAACATCTACATCTACAACCTCCCAACCTATGTCAACTGTGAATCGTGGGTAAAGTGCGAGCGTGCCGAGGGCGACACCATCGTCATCAAGAAGCAGATGATCGACCAGCGCGAGGGCTCTGAGGCCGTCTACGACTATTACATCACCCGCGTGGTGTGGCAATGGACCGACGAGGCTGCCGGCGAGGGAGTCTTCGTCGAGGAAGAAGGCGACATCAAGCTGCTCTACAACAACGGCGAGCTTCGCAGCACCGACGAGAACAAAGACCCATTCCAGGAGGGCAGCTATGCCATCGGCTGCGTCTACACTACCGACGGCACGACCTTCACCTGGGAGGGAGCCACCAACTGGAACCTGTTCTACCAGCCACTTACCGAAGGTCTCGTCGAGCTGCCCGAGGGTGCTGAACTCGAGACCATCACCGTCAGCTATAAGAACGTCAATGGCAATCCTGCCGCTGAGCAGGTAAAGGTGGCCTTCGTCGGCAACGAGGTCTATCTGAATGTCTATCAGCAGGGTGTCTACGTCAAGGGCACAATTGAGGGCGACAAGCTTACCTTCAAGAGCGGCCAGTACATCGGTAACTACGCCGGCCAGTACTATCTGTTCTTCGTGGGCGAGCGCTACTACACCATCCACGACGATGCCACCGACCAGGACGTTCAGGCAGCAGAGCTTCTCGACGCCCTCGTATTCGACTACGATGCCGAGAAGCGTTCGTTCAAGACCGACGACGTACTCGTCATCAACGTGGGCAAGAACACCACGCACCTCTACCTGACAGCACTCGTTGCTCCATATTTCTACTTCTACGAAGAGGTGCCTGCCACACCTGCCGACCCTGTCGTCACCAACTACAACGCCACGTTGAGCCAGTGGGGCTACAACGCTCTGCAGTTCACCATTTCTGCCACCGACGTCGATGGAAACTTCATCGTGCCGGAGAAGCTTACTTGGCGCGCCTGGATTGACGACGAGCCGTTCATATTCTCGCCCGACGACTACGAAGACCTGACTGAGGAGATGGAGGAGATTCCCTATGGTTTCTCCCTGCCCAGCTTCGACATCTACACGTCGTTCTACACCTTCTACTTCGAGCCTGCCAAGAATGTCGGCATCCAGACTATCTATCGCGGTGGCGGCGAGGAGCGTCGCTCCAACATCGTCTATTTCGACCTGGCCACCAGCCAGATCGTGAAGGAGGTAGACGAGGAGTTTATCGTCACCTCCGTCCATGAGACGCCCGCACAGGCAAAGGCTGTGAGCACCATCTACCACGATGCTGCCGGACGCATTGTGAAGGCCGATGCCAAGGGCTTCGTGGTGAAGACCGTGACCCTTGCCGATGGCACTACCCGCAGCTTCAAGCAGATTCGGAAGTAACCACTAGCATCCCCATCCCTACGAGATGAAGAAAAGCGTTCTATTCCTAGCCGTCCTGCTAGGCATGCTGTATGGCACACAGGCATCTGCCGCTGAGATTATCTACAGTCGAGGCGACAGCGCCCGTGCCGTCGGCACCAATAGCACCAAGGCTGAAACCTACGACGTGGCGCAGCGCCTGACCGGCCGAGCCCTGACGGGGCTGAAGGTGAAGGGTGTTCGTATCACCTTCCCTTTCGCCACCGACCTGAGCAATGCCACGGCCTGGCTGTCGGCAGAGTTGCCAGCCATCAAGAGCCAGCGCATGCAGTCGCCCGACATTGCCACCCAGGAGTTTGAGCCCCGGCGCGGCTATACCGAGGTAACCTTCGCAGAGCCTTACACCATCACCGACGAAGGTCTCTACGTAGGCTTTACTTTCAAGGTGGCCAAGAGCACCAATCCCCGTCGCCCGTTGGTTGTCACGAGTCAGAGCACCGTCGACGGACTGTGGATCCACTCCTCCGACATCTATCGCACGGCATGGCACGACCTCGCCTCGGAATGGGGTGACCTGGCCATACAGGTAGTGCTTGAGGGCGACGACATCCTCGAATATGCCGCCGGTGTGGGACACATCGCCGAGTTCAAGGCGAAGACAGGTGAACCCTCGTCCACTACCGTCGAGATTATCAACCACGGCACGGCAGGCATCCACTCCTTCGACTACACCTACGCCATCGCCGGGCTTACCGAGACCCGTCATGTCGACCTGCCCAGGAGCCAGCAGCTGCCAGGCATTTTCGGACGCTCCACGACCATCGAGGTTGAGCTGCCTGCCGTTGCCGAGAAAGGTGCTTATCCTGTGACGATCGACATTACGCATGTCGACGGCCATGCCAACCTCGACCCTTCCCATGAGGGCGAGGGCCTTGCCAACCTCTTCCACACGATGCCCCACCACCGCGCCGTACTGGAAGAGTACACCGGCACATGGTGTGGCTACTGTCCGCGAGGCTTCGTCGGCCTGGAGGAGATGGCCCGTCTCTATCCCGAGGACTTCATTGGCATCTCCTACCACAACCGCGACCCAATGGAGGTGATGAGCTCCGGCCAGTTCCCCAACAGCTTTGCAGGCTTCCCCGCCGCTTTTATCGACCGTGCTATGCAGACCGACGCCTTCAGTGGGATGGCCTCCGGCAAGGTGTTTGGCATAGCCGATATATGGCAGCATGTGTGCAACGTCGCAGCCCCTGCTGAGGTCGACGTCGAGTCGGAGTGGACCGAGGACAGCGTGCTAAGGGCCACAGCACTGGTCACCTTCCCTGTAGGACGCGTTAGCGACTGCCCCTACGAGGTGGGCTTCATCCTTGTCAGCGACGGTCTGAAGGGCACCACCAGCCAGTGGAAGCAGGCCAACTACTACAGCGGCGAGACGGGATGGCCATCGTCGATGGATGAGTTCACCAAAGGCGGTTCCTACATCGATGGGCTCACCTACAACTTCGTCATCGTCGCCCGTTCAGGCGTCAGCGGCATCGAGGGCTCGCTGCAGCTGCCCATTGAGGAAGACGTGGCACAGACGGTGACCTACGACTTCGACATCCGCCAAGTGGTGAACACCAGCGGACAGCCTGTCATACAGGACAAGAACAACCTGCGCGTCATCGCCCTGCTCTTCGACAAGGAGTCGGGAGAGATTCTTAATGCCAACAAAGCTCCTGCCGGCCTCTCTTCGCTCGAGACCAGCATCTGCCGTCCTGCCACGACGGCCGACGAGCGTGTGCGCTCCACGCGTCTGCACGACCTGCAGGGCCGTTCCATCACCCTGCCCCGGCAAGGTCGTCTCTACATCCAGACCGAGACGCTCATGGACGGCAGCAAACGCACCCGAAAGATCATCCGATAGGACGGTTATTCTTGTACGCAGAAAAACGCGGAAAGACACTATAAGCAGTGTTCTTCCGCGTTTTTCATGCCTATGACGAGGCAACCTTACCGGCACCTACGCAAGCAGGACAGCGTTACAAGCTCTCGACGAATGCCCGTGTGGTATCAAAGCTCTGAGCCGCCACCTGCGACCAGAAGTCGTGATACTGCGAGGCATTGGTGTCGCGCAGGGGGATGTCGCTGATGACACGGAAGGAGACGAACGGCACCTTGTTCAGATAACACGTATGGGCGATGGCAGCCGACTCCATGTCGACGGCTCGTGCCTCAGGGAAATGGCCGATGATACTGCGCATCTTCTCCTTCGAGTCGACGAACCAGTCGCCCGTGACGATCAGCCCGGCATGTACACGAGCGGTCGGTGGCAGCTCCATCGCCTTCTTCAGCAGGTAGGGGTCGGCCTTGAAACGCGGCGGCAGCCCTTGCACCTGACCGTAGTACGACGACCCGTCGAGGGCCGTTCCGCAGTACACATCGTGGTAAGCCGTCTCCGTACTCACCACAACGTCCCTCACCTCTATCTCCTCGCCATTGCCTCCGGCGCATCCTGACGAGATGATACAGTCGGGCCTCTGCTCATTGATCATACGCTGCACGCCAAGGGCAGCGTTCACCTTGCCAATGCCACACTTCTCAACGATGACCTGACTGCCATCGAACACCTGGCGCAGCTGTTGCAGCTCGCGATCCATAGCGACAATAATTCCTATCTTCATCGGCTTACGATTTTGCGTCCGTTCATAATATAGATGCCTTTCGAAGGTGCGCCTTTCAGCGGCCGTCCCTGTAGGTCGAAATATCTGCTCTCAACAGTCGGGTTGGCCATAATCGGCGATACGCCCGTAGGGTCAGCATAGTCTATCTGCGTCAGCTCGGCACCCGCCCGCTGACTGTCGATATGCACGCGGAAGACGAACCGGGCCACCGCTTCCCTACCCGACTTGGTCTTGTAGCGCAGGGCCTGTCCGATGGTGTAGGTCTTACCCGTCTGGCAACGGCTGGGATACTGGCCGATATTAAATGACAGCGACCCCGTCTGCAACTCGCTGTAGACCGTGCTGCCGCCATCAGTATAGCTGCATACCGCTCCGTTAGCGTTGAACCAGTGCCCATAGCCGTTGGCCGTGCTGCCACTGCTGGCCAGGTCGAGTGAGCCGGGCTTCAGTGCGTAGAACATCATGCGTCCGGCCGACGGACCAGCAGCAGAGTACTGCTGCAGCAGCGACGAGATAGTCGAGGGGTCGACCTGCAGGGCGGTGCCCAGCTTTGCCAGTGCCTGTCCGCCGACGCTGACAGCCGTGGCGTCGTAGGTCGTCCGGCGAGGCATATAGACGTCGTAGGTCAGGGTGATGTCGGCCACCTCACGTCCGTCGAGCGTCGGACTGACGTAGACCGTGGCACGGCTGCCCAGGTCCGTTCCCTCGAGACTGAACCTGTAAGGCCAGTGCTCTGCATTGTCAGCCTTCTCCGTCCAGCGGTGCTGCACATATTTCTTGGGGGCCGGCGAGACGATTAGCCAGAGGCCCTTAGTACCCTCAGGCACGGTCATCACGACATCGGCTGTCACCTCCGACGTACCCTCACAATAGAGGCTGTCCTCGTTGAAATAGCGCCGTGTGCCGTCGTTCAACAATGCCACATAGCCCAGTCGGAACGCACGCTGGCTGGGCGACGACGGACGTATGTAGGAGGTCCTGCCGGTCTTGCCCCAGACGGTCTCGCCATTGAGCATCTCGGCAGGGTCGCCGTCGGCCAGTCGCGAGGCGGCACGCAGGGCTGTGAAGTGAGTCGTCACCGTCGTCCCTGCCTCTGGCACCTGCAGCGGCACGATGTTGAAGCCCGTCGACTGCGGCGTGCTAGCCAGTGCCACCTGATAGCTGCCGTCGTCGGTCATCACACAGCGGTAGTCAAAATCGCCGATATAGGGGTCGCGATAGGGTCGGCAGGCCTCGAGGTCCCAGGTTGCCAAGTGAGCGGCATAGTCATAGTAGAGGCGGAAGAGGCCCTTGGCATCGAGGCCCTTCAAGGCCATCAGCGCCTGGTTGAAGTCGGTGGCATTGCCTGCCGACTGTCCCGTCATGGGCTGCCGCCATATCTGGCCTACGGTCGTCAGGTCATTGTAGTACTGGCAGAGGTAGTAGTGCATCCAATAGCTCTGGTAGCGATGCCACTCGTGAGAATAGGCATAGTTGTGGGAGCGACGGAAGACGCCGATGCTCTGGCTGTACATCTCAGCAGGGTACGACTGCGCTGCCTGCCACTGGGCGGTCTGTTCCCAGATGGCCTGGCCGTTGCCGCAGGCGAGGTGGAAGCCGGTATTGTCAGAGCCCGACGAGTTGTGGTTGTTGCCCGAATGGTCGGAGTAACACATGTAGTGGAACGAGTGGCCCACCTCGTGCGCTACGCTGTGGCCCACAGGCTTGCAGGCCGACGGTCCTAGCCAGAGGGCGCTCACCTCGAAGTCGTAGCCGCCACCGTAGCACACCCAGTCCCTGGTGTGGTTCAGCAGCACCATCACCTTGTACTTCCGCAGGTTGGTCGTCGCGGGGTCGACGAATCCCAGCTTGTTGATCTCCAGGTCGTAGAACTCCTCACACTTCTTCAGCAGGTCTTGCTCGTCGACATTGTAGGCTGAGGGAGCCTTCGAGGGCAGCGTCGAGCCATAGCCCTTGTCCCACAGCACGATGACATTCTCCGACTCCACCGACCTGCTCTTCGACCACGTGTACTTGTTCTCCGGGTCGCTCTCTGCATAGAGCAGGGTGTCGCGCGAGTTAAAGTATCTCCACTCGTCAGGCACGTACATCGTCTTCTGTGCCTGCATCGTCATGGCCGTCAACAGCACGGCCATCATAGAAAGAAGTCTTTTCATCATCAACAGTTAGTTAGTAATCTTGCTTTCAGCCTGCAAAGGTAGTGCAAATCGGGCAAACCGCAAAACAATTCGCCGTTTATTTCCGGGTCACACGACAAAAAATAGCCCCACCATGCCGTTATTCTCATTTTTTTGGCTAACTTTGCCGCGAAATCAATCGACGACCATCGTCGCCTTCCACTAACAACATTATTTACGACTTATGAGACCAGCACTCTTCACTACCCTCCTAATGCTATCCTCAGCAACCGTCCTGGCCCAGCAGCCCGCCTTCCCTGGTGCCGAGGGCTATGGCGCCTATGCCTCGGGCGGACGCGGATGCCCTGTAGTACACGTCACCAACCTCAATGCCGACGGCCCGGGGTCGCTAGCCGACGCCGTCAGCCAGCCGGGACGCTTCGTCGTCTTCGATGTGGGCGGCATCATCGACATCACGGGCAAGAACATCACCATTGCCAGCAACATCACCATCGCCGGACAGACGGCACCCTCGCCAGGCATCACCATTTACGGCGGACGCGTCATAGTCACCAACTCGCGCAACGTCGTCCTACGCTATCTACGCATGCGTGGCGGCAAGAGTGTCAGCCGAGGAAAGTGCACACTGACGCTCGACTACTGCCGCAACCTCATCATGGACCACTGTTCCCTCTCCTGGGGACCGTGGGACAATGCCCATATCAAGGATGCCGACAGCATCACCTGGCAACACTGCATCAACAGCGAGGGCATCGAGCCCCAGCGCTTCGGAGCGATCACCGACGGCACGCGCCACTGGACCATCCACCACTGCCTGTGGGCCAACAACAAGAGCCGCAACCCGAAGATGAAGTGTTACGTGCAGTACTACAACAACGTTGTCTACAACTACGGCAACGGCGTCGTGGGAGGACACTCTGCCGGCGACCACTACCAGGACGTCGTGAACAACTATTTCATTGCCGGCCCCAACGGCTCGGAGAAGTATTTCGACAACTGGACAGCTACTGACCACCTCTACTGCTCGGGCAACTACTTCGACGGCAACCGCGACGGCCGGCTGAACGGCTCGCCCGTCGACGCCCACCCTGCGGCCACGCGAATGGAGCGTCCGAACTTCCAGACCACACACCCCATGAACGTAGAGACGGCTGAGCAGGCCTACCACACCATTGTAGCACAGGCAGGAGCATCGCTCAATCGCGACGTCCACGACCAGCGCATCATCGGGCAGCTCTCCTCACTGGGCACCGAGGGAGCCTTCATCGACAACGAGGACAGCGTGGGAGGCATCGGCAAACTGCCCACGAAGCGCCACCCAAAGCGCTACGACCGCGACAACGACGGCATCGACGACCGCTGGGAGCGTGCCCACGGCCTCGACCCGAAGCACGACGATGCCAGCGACTACACCCTGGGCGGCGGCTACACCAACATCGAGCACTTCGTCAACAGTCTCGCTCACTAGCCTGCGCGAAAGCATTCAGCCTATCCCATTCAGCTGCCGCCGGTCAGAGGGCGAAGCCGATTCCCAGGCGCACCACTCCCAGGCTGCCGTAGCCCAGCTCTCCGAAGAAATGGAAGTTGTCACCGCCAAAGGCAACGCCCAGGGCGGTCATCTGGTAGGCCATGCGCCATTTCATCTTGTCCGTGCTATCGGTGAAGAGTGGCTCCGCCTCGACGGGTGCAGTGTAATCGGGAGAATAGAACACCCAGGGATAACGCTCGTAGCTGAACGTGAGGTGGTGGCGCAGCGCCCCTAAGGCGATGCGCGAGTAGCAGCGGCAGCCGCTGACTTCGTACCAGGTGTACCGCACTGAGGGGGCTACGACGAAGAAGCGGCAGAACTCCGAAGCGTTGGCATATTCTTCCGGATGGGTCTCAGGGGTGATGACTTCGCCCTGAAAGTCATAGTACGCAGAGTAGCCTTCTCGCGAAATGCTCCAATCGGCCAGCACTCCTATGTCCCATTTCCTATTGAGTCGGTAGTGGTACTCCACGCCGGCCTGCACGTAGGCATCGCCGACAAGGTCGAAGCACTCACCAACAGTCGTCAGCTCATATCGATTCAGATAGCAGTCCAGCATCCTGTCTCTGTCGTGTCCGGCCTGACAGCTGCCGAAGCCCAGGCTGCCACGCAGTTCGTGCCGACAGAAGTGTTCTGGCAGTTGCCGTGCACGCTGCCGTGCCTGCACCAGCTCGATCTCCGCCTTGGCCAGTCGCAGCGAGTCGGCCCTTTGCAGCGAGTCGGCCTGGGAGTATGGCGCGCCGGGGGTGATGAAAAAGTAGTCCTGAGCCGGCACGCTGGCAGCATTCGTAAGGAGGTCGACGACGAGAGGGACACCATAGAAGGCATCCAGCACAGCCCAGGGGTTGCAGGAATTGCTCAGTATGATGTCGCTGAACGCATAGTTCTCGGAGGTGATTTGTATGTGCTGACCGCCTAGGCTGCGGCGCTTGACCTCGACAGTGGCAGGCAGCGACACGTCTCGGTACACACCCTTGGAGGTGGCTATGGTCACCGGCTCGCCGACGTCGCCGTCGATACGAATCTTGGCTGTGCTGCCAGATATGATCGTTGCGCACGACGAGCAGAGCATCGCCACCAGCATCAGCACAAGGATGTCGTTTGTAAGTTTCATCGTTTTCACTGGTTGATGGTTCTACAAAGATAAACGCTGAGAGCCTGAAATCTTGCACACAAGCAGAGAATTTTAACGCTTTTTATCCATTCTCGTGCCGAAGATGACGGAAAGCGAACGGAATGTCGCGAAAAAAACGTACTTTTGCACCCCGTATGAAACAGAATCACTCAGAAAGCAACCGCGAACCCCTGCTGGCACATCTGTCGATGTTTGCCGCCTGCGCCATCTGGGGACTGATGGCCCCGCTGGGCAAGGACGCAATGACACACGGCCTCGACGGGCCCTCGATGGTGATGCTGCGCGTGGCGGGCGGTGCCCTGCTCTTTTGGACAGCATCACTCTTCACCAAGCATGAGCACGTGCCCCTGAAACATGTGCTGACCTTCGCAGCAGCAGCCGTCTTCGGCATCGTGTGCAACCAGTGCGGCTACACCATCGGGCTGTCGCTCACCTCGCCCATCAATGC
>CAMNHM010000070.1 GCA_946539475.1 uncultured Prevotellaceae bacterium
AGAAGTTGAACGTCACCATGCACTGATACTGGTTCCAGATGTTCACCATGCGGTCGAGCTTGGCATTACGCGTGCGTACATTATATATATTAAGCAGCTCGTCCCAGTACTCCTGCAGCTCACGGAAGGCCTGGTCGACCTTCTCCGTGGTGTTCAGGGAGTCGATGAGGGCGTAGGCACGCTGCTTGTTGAGAAGCCTCACCCCCGGCCCCTCTCGCAAGGAGAGGGGAGTAGCTACACTGCTGCCGGCATTATCCGCAGCAGACATTCCACTCCCCTCTCCCCCGCGAGAGGGGCTGGGGGAGAGGCTCCACTTCTCGTCCTGCGGATTCTCGACATAGCCGAGGAGGAACAAGAAGTCGCGGTGCTCGCCTGGCTGCAGCTCTACCTCGATATAGTGTGAGGCGACGGGGCTCCAACCGTGGGCATGGGAGTTGCGGGGACGCCCCTCGACGACAGCGTCGGGGGCCTCGAAGCCGTTGTAGAGTCCTACGAACGACTCGCGGTCGGTGTCGAAGCCCTGAACGGGGGCGTTGACATGGTAGAAGGCGTAGTGGTTGCGGCGCTCGCGGTATTCGGTCTTATGATAGATGGTGGACCCTCGGCGTCCTCCCTCGGCAGCAGCGTCGAGTTCTATCTCTACCTCGCCGGTGGAGAAGTTGCGCTGGAAGTTCTCCATGTCGGTGGCAGCATTCCACAGGCACCACTCCTCGAAGGAGAAGAGCTTCAGGCGGCGTACGTCCGTCGAGAGGTTGGTCAGCGTGAGTTTCTGCACCTCGGCCCACTTCTTCAGCGGCACGAAGAACAGTACGGAGGCCTCGACGTCGTTCTTGCGGCCGGTGATGCGCGTATAGCCCATGCCGTGACGGCACTCGTAGAAGTCGAGCGGCGTCTTGCAGGGTTTCCAGCCTGGCGACCAGACGGTGTCGCCCTCCTTCAGGTAGAAATAGCGTCCACCGTTGTCCATCGGCACGTTGTTATACCGATAGCGGGTGATGCGGCGGAACTTGGCATCCTTGTAGAAGGAGTATCCGCCGGCAGTGTTCGAGATCAGTGAGAAGAAGTCTTCGTTGCCCAGGTAGTTGATCCAGGGCCAGGGTGTCTTGGGGTCGGTGATGACATATTCACGACGTTCGTCGTCGAAATGACCGTAGCGTTTCTCTTGCATATTGTTGGGGTTAAGGGAGTTAAAGGAGTTAAGGGAATTAAGGGAGTTAAAGGACATGTGACTGTTGTTGAAAGGTTCAGCGGATGATGGCAGCCCAGCCACCGCCGGGGGCGAGCTTTACGATGAGGGGGCTGGCGGCGTCGAGCGTCTGGCGGGTCAGCTTGTAGTCCATGGCCTCCTTGCTGCTGAAGGCATTGATGCCGTCGGCAAAGACCTCTGCCTGGTGGCTGCCGCTGCCGAGGAACGAGAGGTCGAGGGTCAGCGTGCGGGGTGTCCAGTTGGTCATCGCGCCGACATACCAGGTATTTCCCTTGCGACGTGCCACGGCGACATACTCGCCCATCTCGCCTGCCAGGGGCACCGTCTCGTCGAAGGTGGTGGGCAGCTGGCTGATGAAGTCGGTGGTCTCCTGCTCGCGCATGTATTTCGTGGGCGAGTCAGCCAGCATCTGCAGCGGAGCATCGAAGACGACGTACATCGCCACCTGATGGGCACGCGTGCCTTGGCTCATGGGGTGGTTGTTGTTGCCGAAGAAGTTGTCGCGGGTGGCATTGTCCATGGCGCCCGGCGTATAGTCGAGCTGTCCGCAGAGCATGCGCAGATAGGGGATGGTGACGTCGTAGCGAGGCTGGTCGTTCAGCGGGCCACGGCTGTCGCGCTGCTCCCACTTGGAGTTCTCTAGGCCTTTCACGCCTTCGAAGTTCACCACGTTGGGCCATGCCCGCTGCACGCCCATGGGCTTCAGCCCGTGGTAGTCCATCAGCAGGTGGTGGCGGGCAGCACACTCAGCCATGCGGTAGGCCGAGGCGATGACTTGCTGGTCGTCGCGGTCGAAGAAGTCGACCTTGAAGCCCTTGACGCCCATCTCGGCATAGTGCTTCATATAGCGCTCCATGGCCTCAGTGCCGTCGAGGACGTCGTTGCCGATCATGTTTCGCCACGAGCTCCAGAGGATGACGCCCACGCCCCTCTGCCGGCCGTAGTCGACGAGTTCGCGGAGGTTGATGGCGGGATTCAGCTGGTCGATGAGCGACTCTCGCCCACTCCATCCCTCGTCGATGATGATATATTCCAGGTGGTTCTTCTGGGCGAAATCGATGTAGTACTTATACGTGGCAGTATTCATGCCCGACTCGAAGTCTACCCCCCAGACGTTGGTATTGTTCCACCAGTCCCAGGCCACCTTGCCGGGACGTATCCAGCTGGTGTCCTGCAGACGGCAGGCAGGGGCCAGGCGCATCGCCATGTCGCAGTCGACGAGGTCGGCATCGCGCTCCACGACCACGACGGCACGCCAGGGCAGCGACCGCCGCCCGCTGATCTTGGCGATATAGTCGGCACGCCGTGTCGACACCATGTTCAGGCCGCGCCCCAGCACGCCCTGCTCGAGGACATAGGGGGCAAACTCTGCCGTGAGGCTGTTGCCGCTGCCTTTGCGGAGCATCATGCCAGGGTAGTCCTCGACGCCGGCATCCATCACCACGGCCTTCATGCCGTGAGGCAGACAGACGGCCAGCGGCGTAATGGCCAGCGAGTCGGCAAACATCTGCGAGAGCAGCTGCTCGTCGTAGTACGACTCGAAGGAATAGGTATAGCGCTCGCCGCCACGCAGGTCGTTGACATAGGGCACGAAGGCCTTATAGTCGTCGGCAAAGCGATACTCCACCTGCTCGCTGTCGACGCGCGTGGCATCCTTCTTGCCGACGACGATGCGGTAGGCAGCGCCATCGTCGTAGGCACGGAACTCGACAGAGGCCTGCCCGCCGAACTTCATCACCAGCTCGCCGTAGTTGTCGGCCACTTCCTGCCTACGGTAGACGGGCGTGGGGAACGACTGCCGCACCTTCGCGCGGCGCAGCACGCTGCCGCTGCCCTTGATGAGCGGCTTGCCGTCGACGACGGCCTGGATAGCCGACGGCATGAGCACCGTCACGCCATTCTTGCTGACCTCCCACCGCAGGCTCTCGCCATCGGTGGTCACACGGATCTCGAGACTGCCGTCGGGGGATGCTACCGACTGCACTTTCGCTGCGATTGCCGACAGGCTCACCGTCAGCAGCAGCGCCATCATCATCTTTAGTCTTTTCATCGCTGTTGGGTTTTCTTGCACAAGAAAAACGTTCATGCGCCCGTATTTATTGTACGCGGAGTTTCATTTCTTTGCCATTGCGCGATTTGTTTCGCCGATGAGACGTACGCAAAAGCCGTTGAGACATACAAGAAACCGCGCGTGCATGTTTTATGCGTATCTTTGCAGCGTCAAAACAGCAAACAACCTATTCATTCACTACAAAAAACATTAACGCATCATGAAAATCTTTACCAAGCTATCCTGCATCCTTGCCCTCTGCCTACTAGGCCTGGCAAGCGCTAGTGCAAAAACCGAACAGGTGCACGCCACCTTCGAGAACCCCACGAACACCAACACCACGTGGAATGCCGAGACACGCACCTTCACCTGGTCGACGACATGGTACAACCAGCTGCGCAACATCGGACTGCCATCGGGCGACATCTCGAAGTACAAGAAGCTGGTCGTCGACTGCGAGATCACGGAGGGCAACCGCTTCCGCGTGCTCTTCTATAAGGGCGGCGCGAACCTGACGCTCTATGCCGAGAACGGTGTCAACGAGTTCATCATCAAGGACGAGCTGGAGAAACTGGCTCCCGAGGACTACAACGAGTATCTGCTGGCCTGCGACGAGATCTGCCTCTCGGGCGATAACGCCACAGCTCCCGGCACGGCCATCATCAACGACGTCTACCTCGAGACCTACAACGACGAAGGCGAGAAGGTGTATGCCACTTTCGAGAACCCCACGAACACCAACACCACGTGGAATGCCGAGACGCACACCTTCACCTGGTCGACCACATGGTACAACCAGCTGCGCAACATCGGACTGCCATCGGGCGACATCTCGAAGTACAAGAAGCTGGTCGTCGACTGCCATTTCGTCACGGGCAACCGCATTCGCATCCTCTTCTATAAGGGCGGCTCGAACCTCACGCTCTATGCCGAGGAAGGTGTCAACGAGTTCATCATCAAGGACGAGCTCGAGGCCATCGCCCCCAGCGACTACAACGAGTATCTGCTGGCCTGCGACGAGATCTGCCTTTCGGGCGACAATGCCATTGCTCCGGGTGAAGTCATCGTCAACAGTGTCTACCTGGAGACCTATCCTGAGAACGAGTCGGTCGACATTCCCGAGATCGTGGAGGAAGAGCAGCCCGCCAAGCCCGAGGGTTACATCGACCTGACGGAGGCATTCCCAAGCCTCACCCCCCGACTCGGCGTGAAGCTGGGCAATGGCGAGGTAGTGCTCGGACAGCGAAACAAGGACGTCGTGGCCGACCTCTCAGCCTACAGCGAGCTCACCATCGTGGCTACGCCGGGACTGAAGCTCGTGCTCTACATGAACCATGAGGTCGACGCCCAGCAGAACGCCGGTGACTATGCCGAGGCTGACGCCGGCAAGTATGTCTTCCTCGAAGTCCAGGCCGACGAAAATGGTCTCTGCACCATCGACCTGACACAGTTCGACAAGGCTGAGCTGAACTGCCTCTGCCTGCCTTGGGACAACTCGAACAAGGGCTACGTATGGTATCTGCTGCTGAAGGATGTCACCACGGGCATCGAGACCCTAGCCGCCCAGAGCGCCGACACCGCCGTCTACGACCTGCAGGGACGCCGCGTCGCTAACCCCGCCCGCGGACTCTACATCAGGAACGGCAAGAAAGTCTTTCTGAGCGAATGAGCCAAATTCGAAAATAAACGAAACATTCGGTAAAGCCCTTTCGCGAAAAGGGCTTTATCTTTGCACCCAGAATATTGTAATACACATTATTAACTAAAAAACAAAGTAAACATGAGAAAGACCTACCAACTCCTGGTTGCGTTCGTAGTAGGACTACTATGCACGACAACAGCGGCAGCTGCCGAGCGCGTGGCGCTGACAGCCGACATGTTCTACACGTATGACGGTTGGGGCGTCGACGCTGTGCAAGGTGCACAGTTCACCGATGCCGTTTACCTCATCGAGGAACCTGCAAGCACCGTATTCGGTGATCCTAACTGTAACGCCGGAATCAACCTCGCCGGCTATTCAAAGCTCTACATCAAGGCAAGGGGCGAGAGCGATGGCACCAACCCCCGAATCTTCATCAACCGCACGTCGGACAACGGCCAGTTCAACTCCAACCGCGAATCATCGCAGTGCCTCGTCATTCCTAACGCAGGAACGTGGGCTGAAGAGTATTACACCGTGCAGGACGACCTCTACGTCATCGACCTGAAGAAGATCGGCAAGGACTGGGGCTTCATCCGTCTGCACTCCGTGAAGGGTCCCACCTACAACACGAATGCCATCCTCTACAGCGTCGAAGCTGAGAAGGCCGGCGTGCAGGTAGGCTGGACCAACCTCGTCACCAATGGCGACATGGAAGGCGACGACGTCAGCTCCTTCTACTCGAAGGAAGACGGCGGCTCACCCTATCCCTCGATCATCACCGACGGTGTCGGCGTCAACGGCAGCCGTGGTATCCAGGTGCACTCAGCAGCCGGTGCCGCCAACGACTGGGACGCCCAGTTCTGGATCAACCTGCCCGAGATCCTCACACCCGGCACGAAGTATCGCGTGTCGATGGACATCCGCTCCAGCATCGACGGCACTGCCGACACACAGGCTCACGCCGATCCCAGCGACTACATCCACTACGAGATGATCGGCTCGCCGACGTTCACCACCGACTGGCAGACCTTCAAGTACGAGGGTGAGATCACCCAGAGCCAGTATGGTCCGAACGATGCTGGCAACTACATGCACTCCATCGCCTTCAACCTCTCGAAGGACAAGGCCAACGACGTCGACTACTTCTTCGACAACATCAGCTTCGAGGTCTATAAGTATGGTACGCTGGTGGAATACTACATGGACGTCATCAAGATTGACTTCGGATTCGACACCAACATCCCCGAGCTCGTCAAGAACTCGCGCAAGTCGCGCCTGCTCTTCCCCAACGACTGCTGCAAGGTGACGTCGAACGGACAGGAGATGGATATCCTCACTGTCGAGGGATTTGCCGACGGACGATTCTACATCTTCACCGAGGAGGCACTCGAGGACGGTGCCACCATCGAGGTGACATTCACCAATCCTACCGATCCCGCCTACCACCTGGTCTACACCAAGGGTCCTGGTGGCGACGTCAACAACTATAGCGGCGAGGCAACACTCAACGAGGAAGTGGCTACCGAGGATGCCTATTCCTACATCTTCGTAAGGCCCGTCGTCATCGACACCGATCCTGAGAACGGCTCGTTCAACCTGCCCAACAGCATCAAGGAGTTCAAGGTAACCTTCGACAAGGCCACCGACCTGGCTAAGCTGAAGGCCACCATCAACGGCAAGGCGCTGACCGTCTCGCCCAACACGGGTGCTGCCGAAGAGGTGACACTGATACGTCAGGACAGCGGCGATCTGCCCACCGGCGAGTACACCATCAAGATTACCAACATCCTGGCCGAGGAGCCACTCGTACCCGAAGACTTCGGCGAATACACCTTCGTCATCAACGTCGGTAAGGTCAATGCCGACCCGAACGACGTGCCGAAGGAGCTGCTGCCCGCAGAATACTTCGCCAACACAACCAACGGCGGCATACCCGAGGGATTCGTCGTCACCTTCGGCGAGGAGGTACGCACCTCTGAGAGCACCTTCGGTTCGGGCCCGCGCCTCTTCGACTTCGGAGCAGGTGGCGACTTCACCAAGGGTCTCTACTTCCGCGAGGGATATGCTGAGTACGGCAGCGTCGAGGATCACGCACTGGTGCTCGAGGCTGGTAAGAAGTACGACTTCCGCTTCAACACCGCTGCCTGGAAGGACAACGGCACCTGGTGCCGCTTCGAGATTCTCGACCAGAACGACGAGGCCGTCGTCTCGCAGATGATCAACAACACGCCGAACGTCAACGGTAGCACGGGTGCCGTCAACGGCTCGACCTATACGCAGCTGCGCTATGTGCCTGCCGTCACGGGCAACTACCGCCTGCGCTGGACAGCTACCAACGCCAATGGCGACGGTGGATTCTACGAGGTGCTGCTGGGCAACCCCGGCGTGCGCTACATTCCTAACGTCGTCGGCGTCGAGGAGACACAGCTCCTGAACACCGCCCTGGAGAATGCCAAGGCCGTGCGCGATGCCAACAGCGGCGACCGCTTCTCGGGTCCTGCCTACGATGCACTCGTGGCTGCCATCGCCAAGTACGAGGCTGAAGGCCCCAGCTACACCGCTCCGTCGTCCTACAAGAATGCTGCCGCCGCCCTCGATGCTGCTGCACAGGCCATGCGCGACCACCGCTCGCTCATCGACACCTACGACCCGCTGCCACAGCGTGCCGTCGAGATCGTCGACAACAATGCTGAGAAGAAGTTCGCCCGCACTGAGTTCTATGCTCAGCTGAAGGCTGCTGCCGAGAAGTACGCCACAAAGGCTACCGAGACCGTCGTCGATCCTGAGACGGGCCTCGAGGTCGTCGTCGACGTCGTCAAGGTGAAGGAGCTCAAGGACGATGCCGAGCTGCAGGCCGCCATCAACGAGCTGCGCGACCTGGTGAACACCACTGGTCTGCTCTTCACCGAGGGTGAGTCGAAGACTTCCGACACGGGTATCAAGGTGCTCGCCGAGCGTCTGCGCCTGGGTGCCGAGGGCCTGAAGCAGCTGGGTGTTCCCGCTGAGGACAACCTGGTACAGGCTGCCTACAATGCACTCTCCGACGACGACGCACTGGCAGAGTCGATCAAGAACCGCATGAAGCTCGAGCTCTACAACAAGCTGCAGGATCCTGCCAACACGCTCTTCGAGCCCATACTCGACCCGCTGACTGAGGAGTACAGCACGCCGACCGTCGACCTCACCGTGTTCGTCAAGAACCCGAACATCTACAAGCAGCAGGCCAACATGAACTTCAACGCTGAGAACGTTCCCGGCTGGACAACGCCCGAGGGCTACAACGCTCCTCAGCTGTCATGCGGATGGGGCGCCACACGGGGCACCGACCTGATTGCCGAGGACTGCATGTTCCAGACATGGGGCGGCAGCTACCGCGTCGAGCAGACCATCACCGACCTGCCTGCCGGCGTCTACACGCTGCGTGCCGGATTCGGTGAGCGCATGAACGAGAACGATGCTCCCAATGCCCTCGACGACACCTACTTCTACGTGAAGACCTCCGACTGCCCCGATGAGGACGTCACAGAGCGCATCGACGCCACCCGCATCGGACAGGCATTCCCCTATGCCAACGAGGGTAGCCTGGGTAGCCTGGGCATCACCGACATCGTCGTCACCGATGGTATCATCACGCTCGGTGTCAACGCCTGCGACGGATCGCACACCTTCCTCAACGACGTACGCCTCTACATCTGCGGCGGCGCTTCGGGTGTCGACTATAAGGCTCTCTACGACGAGGTGCTCTCCGGCATCGACGAGACGAAGGCCAGCAACGTCAAGGTGCGTGCCATCCAGCTCTTCGACCTCAACGGACGTCAGGTCAGCTCCGCACAGCGGGGTGTCACCATCGTACGCAAGTACATGAGCGACGGCACCGTACGCACGGAGAAGGTCATGAAGAAATAGTCTCGACAGAGAACATCGTCATTAAACCCAAATCGGTCGTCAGACTGCATTTGAATTAAAGTAAGTAGCAGAAGATTGTGCTTTTTCGCATCAATCTTCTGCTACTTTCCATATCAAGCGCCGAGACCTTGAGATACGAAGTGTGCTCCTCGCGCTACCAAAACAAGTTGTTTTGGTCTTCAAAGAAGCATACTTTGATAACCAAAGTGGCCTACTTCGCTTACCAAAACAACTTGTTTTGGTGTCGCGGGTAGCCTTCTATGGAGACCAAGGACACAAGGGAGCAGCATGCAAGTGCCTGTCAGATTCGTTTTTTTTTCGTGTATTTATTTTGCGTTTCGATCAATTTGCACTACCTTTGCACCCATGAAACGACATCATCTTCTTTTGACAGCACTTTTCTGCATGCTGAGCGCCACACTCTCCGCCCAGCAGACGCAGGCGTTTACCATCGACACCATCAGCGACGAGGTGTTCGCACGTATGCAGGGACGGTCATTCCCTGAGGGATGCACCATCAAGCGCAGCGACCTGCGCTATCTGCGCGTGCTCCATCGCAATGCCGACGACAGCATCTGCCAGGGCGAGATGGTCTGCAACAAAGCCATCGCCGAGGATCTCATCGACATCTTCCGCAAGCTCTACGAGGCCCACTACCCCATCGAGCGCATGCGACTCATCGACGACTACGACGCTGACGACGAGGCATCGATGAACGACAACAACTCGTCGTGCTTCTGCTATCGCGTCGTCGACGGCACAAAGAAGCTGTCGAACCACGCCCGCGGACTGGCCGTCGACATCAACACGCGCTACAACCCCTACGTGCGACAGCGCAACGGACGCTGGCTGATATCGCCAGAGAAGGGCAAGCCGTATGCCGACCGCTCAAAGCGCTTTCAATATAAGATTGTGGAGGGCGACCTCTGCCATCGCCTCTTCCTGGAGCATGGTTTCAAATGGGGTGGAAGCTGGCAAACCATGAAGGACTACCAGCATTTTGAAAAGCCGTGAAGGGCAAGTGGATAATCTCCACTCACCCTTCACCAATCATTACTCTATCTTCATCTACGATAAGCGGACTCCTCGCCGAAGAGGTAGGACGGCTGATAGCCGCCAAAGTCGACGACGATCTTCTCGAACACGATGCCGGGATGCTTGGGCTGCAACGTCAGCCAATGCTTCCCGTCGGCCGTCGATTTCGATACAGGCAGCGTCACCACCTTCTCCACGACGCGGCGGGCCACGGCGGGATAGTATTCCGAGTACATATAGGGCTGGCGGTCGACGAGCGTCTTGTTGAAGTTCACGGTCTGAGGCTCGCCGTCGTCAAGGCCAACGGTATACTCATAGCCTCCTACATTGAGGAAGTCGAGCGTCGACTTCACGACGACATGCACCTTGACCTGCTGCGTGCCTTCGGGCAGCGAGAAGCAGTACTTCAGCTTGGCATCGCCAATGGGAGCGGTATAGGGCGTCAGGGCCACGGCGCTGCGCGTGCGGCCATAGTAGGGATAGACCGTCCACTCGGTACCTGCACCTGCCTCAGCGCTCCAGAAGTGCTCGGCTTCCATCGCCACGTAGCCATTGCCGTGGGTGAAGGCATAGCCGCCGGCGGTGTCGCCCTGCCCGACGCTCCTCGTCTGAGGCAGCATGTCGTGGGCAAAGTTGTCGTTCCACGAGCGGTAGCCGATGTGCTTCTGGGTCATCATGCCATTCCACTTGCCACCGCTCATCACCTTATTATAATCATTACAAAGCAGCGAGTCGCGGACGAAGCAAGCTGCCACCCGCTCCTTCCATTCGTTGGCGTCGGGGCTGTTGCGCTGGGCCAAGTAGTGGTTCATGGCCTGGGCGTAATACATATCGTAGAGGTTGGCCATCGCCTGGACGGGGAAGAGCACCGTCTGGCGGTAGAAGTCGCGTGCGGCAGCGGGTATCTGGTCGAAGAGGCGCAGGGCGCGCAGCTCCAGGCGCTGGTAGTCGTCGGCCACCTGCCGCCATTCGCCGTTCTCGACGTTGTAGGTCCTGGCATCGAGCATCTCGGGTGTCACGCGGGCCATGTACTGGCAGTTGCGGTTGTAGATGTCGGCAGCCTCGCGGGCGACGGCTCCTTTGCCGAGGGTGGAGGCAAAGAAGCGGAGTGTATGGTCGGTGACGTTCCGAAAGGTGTACTCCTTGGGGCTCCAGGCCATGTCCATGAAGAGCTGGATGGGATACTCCATCGGCTTCAGGTCGCCGACATTCAGTATCCACATGCGCCGTATGCCGAAGTCGTAGGCCAGCGAGAGCTGTTCGAACATCTGCTGCGTCTGCGTCACGTTGAGCCACTTCGTGTTTCGCGGTGCTCCGACGTAGTCCACGTGGTAGTAGATGCCCCACCCGCCCTTGCGGCTGCGCTCCTTGTCATTGACAGGCACGCGACGGATGTCGCCCCAGTTGTCGTCGCTGATGAGGATCATCACGTCGTCAGGCACGCGCAGGCCGGCATCGTAGTAGTCTTGCACCTCTTTATATAGTGCCCATACCTGTGTGGTCTTCTCGGCAGGCTTGCCCGTCACCTGGCGGATGATCTTGCGCTGGTTGTTGATGATGCGCTCCATGAGCTTCGTGTCGGCAGTCTCGCTCATCGCCTCGTCACCGTCGCCACGCATGCCGATGGTGATGATGTCCTCGGTGCCTTTCATACGCTCGATGCCCTCCCGGAAGAACTGGTCGAGCTTCGCCTGGTTGGTCTGGTAGTTCCAGGCTCCCCACTCCGAGCGCCGGCGGGCATACTCCTGGTGGTTGCGGGCCATCGGCTCATGGTGGCTGGTGCCCATGATGACGCCCATGCGGTCGGCCGTCTTGCCATTCTCAGGGTCGTCGGCATAGAAGGCCCAGCTCCACATCGCCGGCCAGAGGAAATTGCCCTTCAGGCGGAGGATCAGCTCGAACACCTTTTCGTAGAAGCGGTGGTCGCCGTAGTTCGTGCCCCATGTGTTCTTCACCCACGACGTCAGGCAGGGTGCCTCGTCGTTGAGAAACAGCCCGCGGAACTCCACGGCGGGCTCGCCGTCGCTGTACGTGCCGTTCTTTATAAAGGCCTGCTCGTGCTGCTCCACAGGGGCATCGGCCCACCAGTACCAGGGCGACACGCCGAGCTGCTCCGACAACTCATAGACGCCGTAGATCGTGCCGCGGCGGTCGCTGCCGGCTATCACCAGCTGCTCGCCGACGGTCGTGATCAGGAATTTCTCGCGCTTGCCCTTGAGCTCGGGCAGCAGTCCTTGCCGCTCCAGCTTGTCGATATCGGCATTCTTGCCTAGCGTGCCGATCAGCAGCGACAGGCCTGAGCTGCCCTTCCTCGTCAGCGTCTTGCCCATATCTTCCTTCAGGTTGGCAATGGCAATCTTCACGCCATCGTCGTCAGCCTCGCTGAAGCTTACAGCATCGGTACGCAGCGGCTGGGCACCGGCCTGCGATGTAAATACCACGAAACGCTCAGCACCGTGCGTTCCCACATAACCCGCCAGCGTCAGTGCCAGCAACATCAGAATACGTTTCATAAAGCAGTCTACTGTTTGTTTTTGGTGCAAAGATAACGAAAAACGACGTATTTTCCGTTTCCCCTTGTCTCACATCTTTCTGCTATCGTCTCAACAGCAACAAAGACGACTTCCAAGCAAGCGATAACACACTATTTCTTAAATCCCCGACTGCGCCGCCAGCTGCTGCACTTCGAGCGGAGGGGCGACGCGCCGTAGCCGGGGATGACGAAGGGGCGGGCATTGTTCTTCGGAGAGTCGTGGGTCAGCTGTTCCGAGGCCGTCACACGCCCATCGTCGCCGATGGTGTACTTCCATATCTCGTAGACGCCGTCCTTGTCGTAACGGCCGGCCTTCGTGGGAATGCTCAGGTAGAGGTCGCGCAGGATGGGCCCATTAGGTGGTGTTATTTATACCTTTGCTATTCCAGTTTCTTCCCCTTGAAATAAACATTGAAGGTATCTTCAGCATAGCCGTCACCCGTTGATTTAAATGTCGAGGCGAAGGCGCCTTCCACTTTCTTACCACGGTAGTAGGCATTGAAAGCATCCTTGGCATAGCCGCCATCTAAAATCACGAAGTTAGCTGCCATAGAACCCTTGATCTTCTCGCCGAAATAATAGACGCTGAAAGCATCCTTGGCATAGCCACCACCAAGCTCTACAAACGTAGTGGCTTGGGCATCAATCTTCTTGTTGCCATAGTAGACGTTAAACTGAGTCTTGTAATAACCCCTTTGCGTTTCAGCATCTTTCTCATCATGCCCGTAATGGCGGAAGGCAGAGCCCCTTTTCAAACGAAATGACGACGGGTCGACAAATTCCAGCAAATGGCCGTTCAGATATACATTCCGGCGGTCTTTTGCATAGCCGAAGCCCAGGTCAACAAAACTACGTGCATCAGCCTGCATCACTACTTCCTCACCGAAATACACACGGTCGCGGTCAATCTCATATCTCTGGGCATGGCTCATCATCGTCCATCCCAGCAATGCCATCGTGACAAATGACTTAAGTAAAAAAGCTGTCCGTTTCATAATCATAAACATTTAAAAGTCCTTTTGATGGCGCAAAGATAGAGCATTCTCCACGAATTGCAAAATAGTATTCCCTATTTGTTCGTAGGGAAACACCTAAAACTAAACAATCCGCCCCGCATCACCATCAGTGACACGGGGCGGACTCAGATAAAAAGAAGGCGGCCTCCTACTCTCCCGCATTGCATTGCAGTACCAT
>CAMNHM010000071.1 GCA_946539475.1 uncultured Prevotellaceae bacterium
TCGCCATCTTACCACTCCCCGCCACTATGCCTACCTGAAGATCAGCGAGGGGTGCGACAGGCATTGCGCCTATTGCGCCATCCCCCTGATGACGGGTCGCCACAAGAGCCGCCCTATGGAGGAGATCCTCGACGAGGTTCGCTGGCTGGTAGGGCAGGGCGTAAAGGAGCTGCAGGTCATCGCGCAGGAGCTGACCTACTACGGACAGGATCTCTATGGCGAGCAGCGCATCGCAGAGCTCGTGGAGCAGATGGCATCCGTGGAGGGCGTCGAGTGGATTCGTCTGCACTATGCCTATCCCACACATTTCCCATGGGCGCTCACGCGCGTGATGCGCGAACATAAGAATGTATGCCGCTATCTCGACGTTGCCCTGCAGCACATCAGCGACCACATGTTGCAGCGCATGCAGCGACATATCACCCGCGAGGAGACGCTCGATTTCATCCGTCGGCTGCGCAGCGAAGTGCCTGGCATCCATCTGCGTACGACGCTGATGGTGGGATTCCCTGGTGAGACTGACGACGACTTCCAACAGCTGCTCGACTTCGTGCGCGAGGCACGTTTCGAGCGCATGGGAGCCTTCGCCTATAGTGAGGAGGACGGCACGTATGCTGCCAGTCACTATGAGGACGATGTCGCAGACGAGGTGAAGCAGCAGCGACTGTCGCGGCTGATGCGCCTGCAGCAGCAGATCAGCGCTGAGGTGGAGGCGGCAAAGATTGGACAGACGCTGCGCGTCGTCATCGACCGTTGCGAGGGCGACTACTACGTGGGGCGCTCAGAGTTCTGCTCGCCAGAGGTCGACCCCGAGGTGCTCGTTCCTGCCAAGGGGCGTCGTCTCAAGGTGGGAGAGTTCTACGACGTGCAGGTGGTCGACGCTGAAGAGTTTGACATATACGCAGAAATCCAATAGACGACCTATGAATAACAAGGAGTTCGTTACAATGATGGCTGTGCGCACTGGGCTGAAGCTCAGTGAGGTGCAGCGTATGATGGATACCGTGATAACGGCTATGGGCGAGCACTTCCAGGAGGGCGATGCTGTTCAGCTGCCCAACTTCGGAGTGTTCGAAGTGAAGAAAAAGCTGGAGCGAGTCATCGTCAGTCCAACGAACGGACAGCGTATGCTGGTGCCTCCAAAGCTGGTGCTGGCGTTTAAGCCCAGCCCTGTCTGGAAAGAGAAGATCAAGGAAGGGAGGAGCTAGTCATGGGAAAGATCTATATCAACGACCTGGCCAATGTGCTCATCGAGAAGCATAAGGTGAGTAAGTCGACGGCTCAGCTCTTCCTGAACTCGATCGTGAGCTGTATCCAGGATGGCATCTCCGACGACAAACTGGTGAAGATCAAGGGTCTGGGAACTTTTAAGACGGTCGATGTCGAACCCCGCGAGAGTGTCGCCGTGAACACAGGCGAGCGCGTGGTGATCGAGGGTCACCAGAAGCTAACGTTCGTGGCTGACCCACAGCTCAAGGCCCTTGTGAACAAGCCTTTCTCGCAGTTTGAGACAACGGTGCTCAACGAGGGCGTTGTCTTCGACGAGGCATCGCTGGCTGAGGCACTCGGGGGGCAGACAGAGATGCCTCTCGTGGAGCTTGCCGACGAAGACGATGAGGCTGAAGAGCCGATTGAAAAGGATGTTCCTGCTGAGGAAGAGCCTGCTCCAGCTGAACAGGGCGCACCTCCTGCTGAAGAAGAGCCAGCCCCCATAGAGCCTCTCTTGGAGATTGTCGACCAGCCTGCTGACGAGGTGGAGGAGCCTACTACGGAAGAGCCGGCTGTAGCTCCTGAAGCAGAACCCGCAGCGGCTCCTGACGCAGAACCCATAGCGGCTGTCGAACCTGCAAACAGCGAACCTTCAGAGGAAGTCCACACAGAGGAAGTCCACACAGAAGAGGAACCCATAGAAGAACCCTCAGAGGAAGTCTCCTCAGAAGACGAACCCTCAGAAGACGAACCCATAGATGAAGAACCCATAAACGAAGAAGATATGAGAAAATATTTTGATGAAGAGCGAAGAAAGAGAGATGCCAAGATCAGCCCCTGGCTGTGGCTGTTCCTGGCTGTTGCTGCCTGTGCTGCCAGTTTTGTGGCAGGCTACTATGTGGGCACGCAGAAGCACGCCACTGCTGTAGAGGCAGAAGTCGTCGAAGCTGCAGCATCGAGCGATGAGCAGCAGGACACGCCCGCCCAGGCAGCGAAGGACAGCCTTGCTGCTGCATCGCAGGCGCAGACATCGCCAGCCCAAGCGCAGCAGCCGCAGCAGCCGCAGTCGCCGCAGAGCCAGCAGGCTCAGCAGCCCCAGGCTCAGACGCCTCAGCCGCAGGCGGGGAATGTACCCGACTGGAAGAAGTACGAGGACATGGACCGTCGGCTGTACTATGGCGCCTACGTCATCATAGGTACTGACCAGGTGCTCAAGGCCAAGGATGGCGAGACCACCTCGCGACTGGCTCGACGCACGCTGGGCGACGGCATGGAGTGCTATATCGAGGTGTATAACGGTCTTGCCAACAATGCCAAGCTCGAGGCTGGGCAGGAGGTGAAGATTCCCAAGCTGAAGACCAAGAAGGCCCTGAAGAAGGAAATGGAACAACAACAAAAATCAGAATAAGGAAACACAATGACAGAGAACATTGACATTCGCGAACTTAACATCCGCATCGAGCAGCAGAGCTCGTTCGTTACGAACCTGACGACAGGCATGGACCGTGTCATCGTTGGTCAGAAGCATCTGGTCGACTCGTTGCTCATCGGGTTGCTCAGCGATGGCAACATCCTCCTCGAGGGTGTGCCTGGATTGGCAAAGACATTGGCTATCAATACGCTGGCTCGGCTCATCGACGCTAGCTTCAGCCGCATACAGTTCACACCTGACCTGCTGCCTGCCGACGTCACGGGAACGATGATCTACTCGCAGAAGGACGAGAAGTTCCAGGTGAAGAAGGGTCCCGTCTTCGCCAACTTCGTGCTCGCTGACGAGATCAACCGTGCCCCTGCCAAGGTGCAGAGTGCACTGCTCGAGGCGATGCAGGAGAAGCAGGTGACGATTGGCAGCGACACCTTCGACATGCCCAGCCCGTTCATGGTGATGGCTACGCAGAACCCCATCGAGCAGGAGGGCACCTACCCTCTGCCAGAGGCTCAGGTCGACCGTTTCATGCTGAAGGTCGTCGTTGGATATCCCACCATCGAGGAGGAGAAGAAGATCATCCGCGAGAACATCGCCGGCGAGGGACTGCCGCAGGTGAAGCCCGTGACGACGGTCGACGAGATCCTGCGTGCGCGCAAGGTGGTGAACGAGGTGTACCTCGACGAGAAGATCGAGCAGTATGTCGCCGACATCGTCTTCGCCACCCGCTATCCTGACCGCTATGGCTTGAAGGACCTCAAGGAGATGATTGCCTTCGGCGGCTCGCCTCGCGCCAGTATCAACCTGGCAAAGGCTGCACGTGCCTTCGCCTTTATCAAGCGTCGCGGCTATGTGGTGCCTGAGGACGTGCGCGCCGTTGCCCACGACGTGATGCGCCATCGCATCGGCCTGACCTACGAGGCAGAAGCCAGCAACGTCACCAGCGAGGAAATCGTATCAAAGATTATTAATAAGGTGGAAGTGCCCTAAATTAGTAATGAGTAATTAGTAATGAATAGTTCTGATTACTGATTATTATGGAAACAAGCGAGTTACTAAAGAAAGTTCGGAAGATCGAGATCAAGGCGCGAGGACTGAGCTCGAACATCTTCGCTGGACAGTACCATACTGCCTTCAAGGGGCGTGGTATGGCTTTCAGCGAGGTGCGCGAGTACCAGTACGGCGACGACGTGCGCGACATCGACTGGAATGTCACTGCGCGTTTCAACCGCCCCTATGTCAAGGTGTTCGAGGAAGAGCGCGAGCTGACGGTGATGCTCCTCGTCGACGTCAGCGGATCGCTCGACTTCGGAACCCGTCAGCAGATGAAGCGCGACATGGCCGTCGAGATCGCTGCCACGCTGGCTTTCTCTGCCATCGAGAACAACGACAAGATTGGCGTGGTGTTCTTCTCTGACAAGATCGAGAAGTACATCCCTCCCAAGAAGGGCCGAAAGCACATCCTCTACATCATCCGCGAGATGCTCGACTTCCATCCTGAGAGCCTGAAGACTGACGTGGCAGGAGCCTTGGAGTTCCTTACGAGCGTGTCGAAGCGACGCTGTACTGCCTTCGTGCTCAGCGACTTCTACGTTCGCCAGAGCTTCCGTCAGCAGCTCGACATCGCCAACCGCAAGCACGACATATGCGCCATACAGGTCTACGACCGTCGCGCCACTGAGCTTCCCAACGTGGGACTGATGAAGGTGGTCGATGCGGAGACGGGCTATGAGCAGTACGTCGACACGTCGCGCAAGGCTGTCAGACAGGCCTATCGTGACTATTGGGAGGATCGCCAGCGCGACCTGAAGGATACCTTCGCCAAGAGTGGCGTCGACTGTGTCACCATCGCCACTGACGACGACTTCGTGCGCCAGCTGCTCCTGTTGTTCCATAGGCGTGCCAAATAATTTTCTGTGAGAGAGATGACAAGTATTTTGACTATTCACAAACGCTGCGTCCTGGCCGTGCTGCTCGTCGTCGCCCTGCTCCTTCCGGCAAGGATGGCTGCTCAGAGCGTCGAGTCGCGCATCAGCTCGATGGAGATGCTCGTGGGCGAGCAGGTGTCGCTGACCGTCACTGCCCATGCCAAGGACACGGCTCGCGTGGAGTTCCCCACGTCGCTGCTCCTGCCACAGGGCATCGAGGTCCTTGAGGCTGTCGAGGAGCCCGCTGTCAGCGAGGGTAACGGCATGGTGCGCCATCAGTGCAACTATGTGCTGACCTCGTTTGCCGACACACTCTATCCGCTGCCACCCATACCTGTGCGCATCAGCGGTAAGGAGTATACCACGCGACAGCTAGCCCTGCAGGTGTTCACCGTCGATGTCGACACCACTAACTTCGAGAAGTACTACGGTCCAAAGGATGTCCAAAACCTGCCTATGAGCTGGAAGGACGACGAGTGGGCAAAGGCACTGTGGCTCAGCTTCCTCGCCGTCGCTCTGATCCTGCTGGGCGCCTACCTGTTCGTGCGCCTGCGCAGCAACAAGCCCATCATCGCTCGTATCAGGATTATCAAGCACGTCCCGCCTCACCAGAAGGCGATGAAGGCTATCGACGAGATCAAGTCTGACCAGCTGGCGACGGCTGAGGATCCAAAGACCTACTACACACGGCTTACCGACACGCTGCGACAGTACATCAACGAGCGCTATGGATTCAATGCTATGGAGATGACCAGTAGCGAGATCATCGACCGCCTCATGCAGACTGACGATCCCAAGTCGCTCGACGAGCTGCGACAGCTGTTCCTGACGGCTGACCTTGTGAAGTTTGCCAAGTACTCAACACTGCTGGGCGAGAACGATGCCAACCTTGTCAACGCCATCGACTTTATCAACCAGACGAAGCAGGAGAATGTGCCCACGGAGGAAATCATCAAGCCTGAGCTCACAGAGGAGCAACAGCAGTCACAGCGACTGCGCAAGGTGCTCAAAGCCCTCGTCGCCGTCATTGCCATTGCCGTGGTGGGATTGCTGGCCTACGTGGGATGGTTTATGTATGACTTACTATTGTATTGAGAGACATGCCCGACTTTGAATTTGCAAATAGAGAATACCTGTTCCTGCTGCTGCTCGTCATACCCTACGTGCTGTGGTATGCGATGTTTCGCAAGAAGACGGAGCCAACCATCCGCATGGCTGACACGTTTGCACTGCAGCGGGCACAGCGCAGCTGGCGTGTGTGGCTGATGCCCCTGCTGCCCTTCCTGCGCGTCCTGGCGTTCACCCTGCTGGTGCTTGCCATGGCGCGCCCGCAGACACACAACTCATGGGAGGAACAGACCATCGAGGGCATCGATATCATGCTGGCGATGGATGTCTCGTCGTCGATGCTCTCGCAGGACATCGAGCCCAATCGTATCGAGGCAGCGAAGAAAGTGGCTGCTGAGTTCATCTCCGATCGCACGAACGACAATATCGGACTGACAATCTTTGCCGGCGAGGCATTCACACAGTGCCCCATGACCATCGACCACTCGTCGCTGCTCTCGCTGCTGCAGCACAGCAGCGACTACGTGGGCAGTGGTGCCATCGTCGACATGACTGCCATTGGCATGGGACTGACGAATGCCGTCAGTCGCCTGAAGGACTCGAAAGCCAAGAGCCGGGTGGTGATCCTGCTCACTGACGGTAGCAACAACTATGGCGAGATATCGCCACTGACAGCCGCCGACATGGCGCGCTCGCTGGGCATCCGCATCTATACCATAGGAATGGGAACGGATGGCAGCTCCTATCGCCCCATGACCATCGGAGGCACCACACAGCAGCTCCTCTTGCCCAACGACCTCGACGAGGAGACGCTCTCGAAGATTGCCAAGGCAACCAACGGACGCTACTATCGTGCGACGAACGCTGAGCAGCTGCGCGAGATTTACAGCGATATCGACCGCCTGGAGAAGTCGAAACTCGACGTGCAGCGCTACAGCAAGGTGTATGACGTCTATCAGTATCTGGTCATGGGGGCAATCATTGCCCTGCTGCTCGAGATACTGCTTAGAATAACCGTGTTTAGGAGGATACCGTAATGTTCAGATTCGAAGACCCCAAATATCTCTATCTGTTGGTGCTGGTGGTGGTGCTCGCGCTCATCCGCTTCGTCACCTATCGCAACCAGAAACGACGTCTGCGCCGCTTTGGCGACCCAGACCTGGTGCGACAGCTCATGCCCCTGGTGTCGCGCTGGCGCCCAGGCTTGAAGTTCTGGCTGCTGGAGGCCGCCTTGGCACTGCTCATCGTCATGCTTGCACGTCCGCAGTTTGGCAAGAGCATCAGCCAGAAGCAGAAGGCCGGCATCGAGGCCATCATCGCCATCGACGTGAGTAACTCGATGCGTGCCGTCGACAAGGCGAGCGACGGTGAGCTGAGCCGCATGGATCGTGCGAAAATGATTGTGGGAAAGCTCATCGACAAGTTCACCAACGACCGCGTGGGACTCGTCGTCTTCGCAGGCGACGCGTTCATCCAGCTGCCTGTCACCAGCGACTTCGTCTCAGCGAAGATGTTTCTCAACAGCATCGACCCTTCGATGATTCGCAACCAGGGCACTGACATCGCTGCTGCCATCAGCACGGCAAGCCTCTGCTTCACACAGCGTGAGCATGTGGGCAAGGCTGTCATCGTCATCACTGACGGTGAGGACCACGAAGGCGAGGCTGTCGAGGCTGCCAGGAAGGCACATGACGAGGAAGGACGCAACGTCTACGTGCTGGGTGTGGGATCGCCCAAGGGAGCACTCGTGCCTGACCCCGCCACGGGTGGATACATGATCGACAATACTGGTCAGCAGGTGATGTCGCGCCTGAACGAGCAGATGTGTCGTGAGATTGCCCAGGCAGGCGGTGGCGCCTATATCCATGTGGAGAACAATGCCAGTGCGCAGAAACAGCTGGAGGAGGCGCTCGACAAGCTGGAGAAGGCTGAGTCGACGCTCTACAGCGACTTCGACGAGCAGTTCCAGGCTGTGGGCATCATCGTACTGCTGCTGCTCATCCTCGAGGTGTGCATCCTCGACCGTCGGAATCCTACGTTGAAACGACTAAAACTGTTTAAACGATGAAGCTACGTCATATCATTCTTTGTGTGGTCGCCGCGATGGCAGTGTCGTCGGCGATGGCGCAGAACGTCAATGTCAAGGAGGTGCGCCGCTACGTTAAGCGTGGAAACCGCATGATCCATTCCGGACAGCGCGACAAGGCCTACGAGCAATATAAAAAGGCGTATCAGGTGGACAGCACCAACGTGCTGGTGAACTACAACCTTGCCACGTCGATGTTTCCTGATGAGTGGAAGATCATGAAGACGGATGGCAAGCGCGATTCGGTGATGGCCCAGCATTTCATGCGCGCTGCCGACGAGCATGCTGAGGACAATCCGCAGCGACGCTCCCTGTCGTATCACAACATGGGCGTGATGCACCAGATCCGTGCCAACCAGAGTGGCGACGACCAGCAGAAGTATCAACAGCTGCAGCAGGCCATCGAGTGCTACAAGCAAGCATTGCGCAACAATCCTCACGACGACGAGGCTCGTTACAACCTAGTGCTTTGTCAGCATCAGCTGCCAAAGGGTGGCGGAGAGGGACAGCAAGACCCCAATGGCGACCAGCAGCAGGAGCAGCAGCAAGAGCAGCAACAGCAGCAACAGCAACAACAGCAGCAGCAACAGCAGCAGCAGGACCAGCAACAGCCTCCTCAGCAACAGGAGCAGGACCAGGACTGGATCGAGCAGATGCTCAATGCTGCTGAGCAGCGTGAGAAACAGGTGCGCCGGCGCATCGACGAGAGACAGCAGAGTCAGCCGCAGCGGCGTAGCAACGAGAAGAACTGGTAAAGAAATTGCAGATGAAACGAAGACTGACAATACTCTTGGCGTGTCTTCTGGCAGTTATCGCTGCCAGAGCCGATAACTTTACACTAACGGGCGAGGTGGAGCCTGTGGTTCATGTGGGCGAGAATTTCAAACTGCGCTACACCCTGAACACTACAGAGGCAAAGAACTTCACCCTGGGAAAGATTCCTGACGGCATCGATGTGCTCATAGGCCCCAGCCAGTCGACAAGCATCAGCTCGATGACGGTCAACGGTCATACGACGACCTCGCGGACGCTGACGCTGACATATGTCCTTTCAGCCAGTCAGACGGGTAAGTTCACCATACCCGCTGCCAGCGTAGTTGCTGGCGGGCAGACGGTCAGGTCGCAAGCGCTCAGCTTCCAGGTGATAGCTGCCAACAGCAATGTCTCTGGTCAGCATCCGTCGCGCGGTGTGGCTGCCAACGATTTCTTCGTGCTCGTCACGGCTTCGAAGCGTCATGTCTCTGAGTATGAGCCTTTCCTGCTCACCTATAAGGTGTGCTGGCATCCTGACCTGCCCGTCATCAATCTCGACCCTATCAACCTCGAACTGCAAAATGTCTACATGCAGGCGTACAATGATGTGCAGCAGAAGTCGAAGAAGGTGGAGACGATCAACGGACGTGTGCTCGTCACCGTCGACTGGCAGCAGTACGTGGTCTATCCTCAGAAGTCGGGACGGCTGCAGATACCCAGTATGAAGTTCATGGGCTACCTGCGTGAGGACACGGGAATCGACCCCTTCGACCCGTTCTCAGGGGGCTACCGTGAGGTGCCTAAGCAGTTGGTGGCACCAGCAGTGGATATACAGGTCGATGCGCTGACTGACAAGCCTGACGGTTTCTCGGGTGGGGTGGGGCGCTTCTCTGTTACTGCCCAGCTCGACAAGCATGAGGTGAAGGAGAACACTCCTGTCACACTGGCTGTCAAGGTCAGCGGACGTGGAAACCTGAACATGCTCAAGGAGCCTATCGTGCTCTTCCCGCGAGGCTTCGATACCTACGACACTAAGCAGACAGAGGACTTCCGCCTGACGGCAGAGGGCCTCGATGGCAGCGTCAACTATGAATTTGTGGCTGTCCCTCAGCGTAAGGGCGAGTATGTCATCCCTCCTGTGCGCCTGACCTATTTCGACCTTGCGTCGCACTCATACAAGACAGCGGAGACAGACTCCTTCCGCATCAATGTCCTCAAGGGCGACCAGACGGCGACCAGCGTGCAGGACTTCTCACAGGAGGGCGCTCAAGAGTCTGGCGACATACATCCCATCAAGACGGGGCCGGGACAGGCCAAGGCAGGACATGGCTTCTTTGCCTCGACAACTTATCTCTTGCTCAATGCCCTGCTGGTAGCCTTTTTCATCGTAGCCTTCATCGTGCTTCGCCGTAGAGAGCGCGACCAGGCAGATGCCGTACGTTCGCGCGGAAAGAAAGCCAATAAGGTGGCTGTGCGCCGTTTGCGGAAAGCTGCCCGTCTGATGAAGGCTGGCAAGGCAAACGAGTTCTACGACGAGACGCTGCGCGCCCTCTGGGGCTATGTTGGCGATAAGCTCAACATACCGCCCAGTCAGCTGTCGCGCGAGAATATCAGTCAGCGGCTGCAGGAGCGTGGCGTCGACGGGCAGGTGACAGCTTCGTTCATCGAGGCAATCGATGAGTGTGAGTTCGTGCGTTATGCCCCAGGCGATCCCCAAGGTAATATGAATCGTGTCTATGATAAGTCGATCACTGCCATCGAACAAATTGAAAGCGTCAGGAAAAAGACCATACGTACGAAAGCTTCCATGCTCCTGATGATAGCAGTCGTCTGTACATCGATGCTGTCTCTGACAGCCACTGCGCAGACCAAGGTGCAGGCTGACGAGCTCTTCAGTCAGGGCGACTACGAGGAAGCTATCGATGCCTATAACCTGCTCATTGAGCGTCAGGGTGGGTCGGCTGAGGTGTTCTATAACATGGGCAATGCCTACTATCGCCTCGACAGTATTGCCAGGGCAATCCTCTGCTATGAACGGGCATTGCGCCTGCAACCTGGCGACGACGATGCGCGCTTCAACCTGCAACTGGCATATTCGAAGACCATTGACAAGATTGCTCCAGAACGGGAGATGTTCTTCGTCACGTGGTATCGCTCGCTGGTGCGCCTGCTCTCAGTCGATGCGTGGGCTTATACGGCATTGGCAAGCCTGGCACTGGCTGTCGTGCTGTTGCTCGTCTATTTCTTTGCATACGGCGAGCGCCTGCGGAGGCTGTCGTTCTTCGCCTCGCTTGCAATGTTGCTGCTCTTCCTGCTGGCAAACCTCTTTGCATGGCAGCAGCAGCGCGCCCTCTCGAGCCATTCCGATGCCATCGTCATTCAGGAAGTACTGCCTGTAAAGAACGTCCCCTCTGACGAGGGCAACGACGAGTTTAGCATACATGCTGGGACGAAAGCCACGGTCACAGACAACACCATGGACGACTGGAAGCAGCTGAGACTGCCTGACGGACGCGAGGGTTGGGTGCCCACTCAGACGATAGAAATGATATGAACTGGATTGACCTCGACAAGCAATGGCTGTTGGCCTTGAACGGCAGCGAATCACTATTCCTCGACTCGGTAGTGAAGACGCTGACCACGGCTACGACATGGATTCCGCTCTATGTCGCCTTGCTGTACGTGGTCGTCAAGAATAGCGACAACGCAAGGAAAGTGCTGTTCGTCGTGATTAGCGCACTCCTCTGTGTGCTGTTGGCAGGAACGGTCGACGACACAATCGTCAAACCGCTTGTCGAGCGCTGGCGTCCTGCCCGCGATCCGCAGATAGGCATCATGGTCGATACGGTCAACGGCTATCGTGGAGGTCGTTTCGGATTCTTCTCAGCTCACGCCTCCAATACCTTCAGCCTTGCCGTGTTCTTTGCCCTGCTCATCCGCAGCAGGCTGTTCACCGTGGCAATGGTGCTTTGGTCGCTGGTCAACTGCTGGACTCGACTCTACCTGGGCGTTCACTATCCTGGCGACATCCTCGTTGGACTGCTTTGGGGTGGTTTCGTAGGGACGGCTGTATGGTACATGCATACCAAGCTCCTGCCTCAGCCTATGGCACCTGCCAACTATGTCTCTTCCCACTATACCAAGACGGGCTTCCAGCAAGAGCATGCTGAGATCGTGGTCAGCGTGCTGCTCTTTACCGTGGCCTATGCACTGCTGAAGGCGTGCTGGGCATTATACCTTTAGAAAACATTCAATGGACACAAAGAAAATAAGTATTAGCGACTACAGCTACGACCTGCCTGACGAGCGAATCGCCAAGTTCCCCGTTTCGCCACGCGATCATTCCAAGCTGTTGGTCTACGATCGCAACGGCATCAGCGATGACCGTTTCTTTCATTTGGCCGCACACCTCGACGAGGGGGCACTGATGGTGTTCAACAACACCCGTGTCATTCATGCCCGTCTCCATTTCCGGAAGGAAGGGCATAGCCAGGGCGGCGTATGGCATGAGGGGGCGCTCATCGAGGTCTTCCTGCTCGAACCTTGTCTCCCTGCCGACTATGAACAGATGTTTACCACACGAGGACAGTGCACATGGCTCTGTATGGTGGGTAATCTGAAGAAGTGGAAGGACACCCCCCTCCGTATGACGCTCGACGTTGGGGGACAGGCTGTTGAGATGACGGCTACCCATCAGGGTGAGAGCGGTACGAGCCAGGTGGTAGCCCTCTCTTGGAAGTTTGCCGATGATAGCATCGACGCAATCCTCCCTACCTTTGCGGAGCTGCTAGAGGCAGCAGGTCAGTTGCCCATCCCACCATACCTCAATCGCGAGACACAGCCCAGTGACCTGACCACCTACCAGACGGTCTACTCCAAGATCAAAGGTAGTGTGGCAGCCCCCACCGCAGGCCTGCATTTCACGCCAGAGGTGCTGAAGAGCCTCGACGACCACCATGTTGACCGTGAAGAGCTGACGTTGCATGTAGGCGCCGGTACGTTTAAACCGGTGAAAAGCGCGGAGATGGGCGGGCACGAGATGCATACTGAACATATCTTCGTGCGTCGTCAGACGCTGCAGAAGCTGCTTCTCCATCAATGCGAGGCGATTGCCGTGGGCACCACAAGCGTTCGCACGCTAGAGAGCCTCTATTACATGGGACTCAAGGTGATCGACAATCCACTCGTCAGCAATGAGCAGTTGCATGTGGCGCAGTGGGAGCCCTACGACCTGCCGCCATCCACCCAACATCCGTTACGCCAGCAGGTGTGCGATGCCATCGGAGCACTGCTCTCCTGGCTGGATACCAACCACCTGGATGCATTGCACGCTTCAACGCAGATAATTATAGCACCAGGCTATGAATTCAAGATTGTGCGACAGCTCATTACGAATTTCCATCAGCCCCAGTCGACGCTGCTGCTCTTGGTCAGTGCCTTTACAAAGGGGCATTGGCGCGAGATCTACGACCATGCTCTGACCCACGACTATCGTTTCCTCAGCTATGGTGACTCGTCGTTGCTGAAAATGGATTTTTAAGGATAAGTAGCGAAAAAATTGCAAAAAGCATCGGATTGTCGAAGTTTTTTTGTAATTTTGCAAACAAATTCGCAGAGACGTCAATGAAGAATATCCGTAACTTTTGCATCATAGCTCATATCGACCACGGAAAGTCCACACTAGCCGATCGTTTGCTCGAGCACACCAAGACCATTCAGGTGACTGAAGGACAGATGCTCGACGACATGGATCTCGAGCGCGAACGTGGCATCACCATCAAGAGTCATGCCATCCAGATGGAATATGTACGCGATGGGCAGAAATATATCCTCAATCTTATCGACACGCCGGGACATGTTGACTTCAGTTATGAGGTGAGCCGTTCTATTGCTGCTTGCGAGGGAGCCTTGCTCGTGGTAGATGCCACTCAGGGCGTTCAGGCGCAGACAATCTCCAACCTCTATATGGCCATCGACAACAACCTTGAGATCATCCCGGTCATCAACAAGATCGACATGCCCAGTGCCATGCCAGACGAAGTGGAGGACGAGATTGTCGATCTTATT
>CAMNHM010000072.1 GCA_946539475.1 uncultured Prevotellaceae bacterium
ATGCCGCTGGTGAAGAAGGACGGACTGCCCGAGAAGGCCCGCGAGATCATCGACTCGCTGAAGTTCCACTTCAACTGTCAGTATGACGAGAAGGACTCCATCGGCAAGCGCTACCGTCGTCAGGACGCTATCGGTACGCCGTACTGCGTCACCGTCGACCACGACTCGCTGACTGACGGCAAGGTGACCCTGCGTTTCCGCGACACGATGGAGCAGGAGCGTGTGGACATCTCTCAGCTGAACAGCATCATCGAGGACAAGGTGAGCATTGTGTCATTGCTGAAGAAACTGCAGTGATTAGTGAATAGTGAATAGTGATAAAGTATATGATTATGAATATTCGGTGGAAGAAATGGCTTGAATGTGTGGGAGTGATACTATTCACTATTCACTGTTCACTATTCACTGTGTCTTGTTCCGAAGACGAGAGTGCTACGGAGGAATACCCCAACTGGCAGGCTCGTAACGACGAGGCTATAGCGCAGTGGGCTGCCACCAGCAGTTACCGCAAGATACGTACCTATACCCAGGACGAGACGGCGACGGCAAAGAATGCTGACTATATCTACGTGGAAGTGCTGGAGACAGGCGTGGGTACGGAGAGTCCGCTCTTCACCGACACGGTGCGGGTGGCCTATCGTGGCCGGCTGCTGCCATCGACCTCCTACAAGGAAGGCTATGTGTTCGACCAGACCTACCTCGGCGACTTCAGCTGGGAGACGATGGGTGTGGCGTCGAATGCTACGGCCGGTGCTTTCATGCAGGGCTTTTCCACTGCCGTTCAGAATATGCACATCGGCGACCGCTGGCGCGTTCGCATCCCCTACGCCCTGATGTATGGTTCGTCGTCGTCGACCTCATACCCGGCGTACAGCAATATGATATTCGATATCGCCCTGGTGGACTATTGGCATCCGGGTGAGACACGGCCTGTGTTCAGTGCCAGACAGCGATAAAGACAGAAATTCCGGAATACGTTTGGTGATTCCGGGATTTTTTTTTATATTTGCGCCAAAATAGAGATATTTATGCAGAACAGTAAGAGTAATGGCGTGAAGTATGCCGACTATATCCGGCGCATCGAGATAGAGTCGCTCTGGAGCGGGAAGAAGCATGTCGTATGGGAACTGAACCGTCAGGTGAACATCCTGAGCGGTATCAACGGCGTGGGAAAGAGTACTATATTAAATAAGGTGGTGAAGAGCGTCAATACCAATGGCGACATCATCAACCACCTGCTGAAGGGCGTGCATATCGACGTGGTGCCTGCCGATGCGACACATATCCGCTTCGATATCATCCGTTCGCTCGACTCGCCGTTGCTCGACAATGAGACCATGAATATGGTGGATACCCGCATCCGCTCGGCCCTCGACTTCCAGCTCTTCCACTTGCAGCGCAAGTATCTGGACTATCAGGTGAATATCGGCAACCGGATCATCCAGCAATTGCAGGCAGGCCATGCTGATGCCGCCCAGCAGCTGTCGATGCAGAAGACGCGCTTCCAGGACGTGATAGACGACCTCTTCTCGGAGACGGGCAAGAAAATCGTGCGGACGGAGAACGAGATACGCTTCTCACAGATTGGCGAGACGCTGGTGCCCTATCAGTTGTCGAGCGGAGAGAAACAGATGCTGGCCATCCTGCTGACCGTGCTGGTGGAGGACAACCAGCCGACGGTGCTCTTCATGGACGAGCCGGAGGTGAGTCTGCACATCGAGTGGCAGAAACGGCTCATCGACCTGTTGCTGGAACTGAATCCCAACGTGCAGATCATCCTGACCACCCATTCGCCTGCCGTGGTGATGAACGGCTGGGTGGATGCCGTGACGGAAGTGTCGGACATTACGGTTAATGCATAATTCATAATTATGGGCAATCGGCTGAAGGACAATATCAACTCGCAGTATTTCGAGGCCGCGAATGCGCTGACCTCGAAGAAGGCGCGGCGCAGGATTGTGGCCTACGTCGAGAGCTACGATGATATCTACTTCTGGCGGACGGTGCTCTCCGAGTTTGAGAACGACAAGCGCTACTTCGAGGTGATGCTGCCTTCGAAGGTAAACCTGACGAGGGGTAAGAAGTCGGTGCTGATGAACTTCCTCGAAGGTGAACCGCTCGGCAAGGACATGATAGCCTGCGTGGATGCCGACTACGACTACCTGATACAGGGACGGACGGCCCAGTCGCGACGGGTGCTGAAGAGTCCATACGTGTTCCATACCTATGTCTATGCCATCGAGAACTACCAGTGCTATGCCCCGTCGCTGCACAATGTGTGCGTATCGGTGACGCTCAACGACCACCGCATCTTTGATTTCCGGGAGTACTTCAGTCAGTTCTCCGAGGCCATCTTCCCGCTGTTCGTCTGGTCGATCATGCTCTATCGCAACGGTAAATATCCGAAGTTCACCATCTCAGACCTGAATCGCATCTCCGATCCCGGAGGCTTCAACGTGCAGAACCCGGCACCTTCGATTGCCAACGTGAAACGGAAGGTGCAAACAAAGATTCACGATCTGCAGCGGCAGTTCCCCGATGCCAAGCAAGAGTATCTTTCCACGAAAGAGGATATCAAGCGGCTGGGTGTGACGCCGGAGACCACCTATTTATATATACAGGGCCACCACCTCTTCGACACCGTGGTGTCGCCTATCCTCTCGAAAGTATGTAACCTGCTGCGGCAGGAGCGTCAGAACGAGATCTATCATGCTTCGGCGCACAGGACGCAGAAGCGCAACGAGATGTCATGCTATGAGAACTCTCTTCAGGACATCAAGGCGATGCTGAAGAAGAACAATGGCTATATGGTCTCCGAACAGTTCCGCAGACTGCAGGACGACGTGCGTCGCTACCTCGACGGAGGACGCTAAGGATTCCTAAGACTTTGGTCAGACGAATGTTTCGAGGAACTTGACGGTGCCCTCGACCTTCACCTCCGTGGTAGTGGCGGGTATCAGCACGGTGTCGCCCATCTGGAAACTGACGGTATCGCCATTGGCCGTGAGGGAGCCGGAGCCCTTGACGGCGATGAGGATGACGAAGGAGTCGAGGTCGGAGTAGTCGAGCGTCATGGGCTCATTGAGGTCGTAGACTGCCGTGGTGAAATAAGGGCAGCTGACCACCTGCGTACCCTGATTCTTCGGCAACTCGTACTCCGTGCGGTAGTTGGGCAGCACGGTGTAGTTGATGCTCTCTGCTGCCTCCTTGGTGTGCAGCTCACGATAGTTGCCGTTCTTGTCGCGGCGCTTGAAGTCATAGATGCGGTAGGTGACATCGCTGGTCTGCTGTATCTCAGCCACGAAGCAGCCGGCGCCGATGGCATGGATACGGCCTGCGGGGATGAAGAAGACGTCGCCCTCGCTGACCTCGTAGCGGGCCAGGGCATCGGTGATGGTATCGTCGGCCACCATCTCCTTGTACTGCTCGGGAGTGATCTGCTGCTTCAGTCCGTTGTAGAGCTGGGCACCGGGCGTGGGCTCCAGGGCATACCACATCTCCGTCTTGCCACGGCTCTTGCCTTGGCGATGGGCTATCTCGTCGGTGGGGTGAACCTGTATGGAGAGATCCTGACGGGCATCAATGAACTTGATGAGCAGGGGGAACTCATCGCCAAAGCGCTCGTAGTTTTCTTGGCCGACGAGTTTCTCTTTCTGTTCCCGTACCAGTTGGTTGAGGCTTTTGCCCTTGTCTGGTCCCGATGACACGATGGTCTCGTTGTCTTTCACGCCGGAGATCTCCCAACTCTCTCCTACATTCTCTATTTTAGTACTAAGGTGTTTGAAGGGGATAATCTTGTCGCCTCCCCAGAGCGTCTGTTTCAGTAACGGTTCGAACTTGTACATTTTTATATAGTTAGTTTTCTTTCCAGAAAGTCCTGGTGAACAGCACCAGCACAGTCAGTATCTCCAGACGTCCCATCAGCATCAGCAGGCACAGTGTCCACTTGACGATATCCGACATGCCCGACCACAAGATAGGGGGGCCCACCTGATTGTCGAGCGAGGGACCTACGTTGCTCACACAACTCAGGGCGATGACGACCGAGTTGGTTGAGTCGATGCCGGAGATAATCATGATGGCAGCCGTGACAATGAGCATCAGCACGAAGAGCGTGAAGAAGGCGAACAGGGCAGTGATGCGCGACTGCGGTATGCTCTGTCCGTTGACCTTGATGGGCAGCACGGCATTGGGATGTATGATCTGCCGGAAATTGTTGCGCAGCACCTTCAGCGTCATCACGCCACGTATACATTTGAATCCGCCGCTGGTACTGCCGGCACAGGCTCCGAGGAACATCACCAGGCCCAGGATGATCCACGTCACGTGAGGCCAGGTACCGATATCGTCGTTGCAGATGCCTGTCGTGGTAATGAATCCCACCACTTGGAAGAGGGCGTTGCGGAAGGCCTTCTCCAGCGGGTAGCCCATCTGTATCAGCAGACACAGCATGATGGCGGCAGTGGCCAGCAGTACGGTGCTGATGTAGAGCTTGAACTCGGAATTGCGGTAGAGGTCCTTCAGCTTCATCTTGAATATACTAATATATAATAAGGTGAAATTGATGCCTGCCAGAAACTGGAAGATGATGGCAATATAGTCGACGGTGGGCGACTGGAAGTCGGCAGTGCCGCTGTTGTGGATGGCAAAGCCTCCTGTGGCCGTGGTCGTCATGGCGTAGTTGGTGGCCTCGAACCAGTTCATGCCTGCCAGCCAGAACGACAGTCCGCAGCCCAGCGTCAGCAGTGAGTAGATGCTCCAGATCCACTTGGCCGTGGTGGTGAGTCTGGGGTGCATCTTCGCCTTGATGGGTCCTGTGGCCTCTGCCGCGAAGATCTTCACGCTGCCGCCCACCAGTGAGGGTAGGATGGCGATGGTGAAGAACACGATTCCCAGTCCGCCTATCCACTGCATCAGCGATCGCCAGAAGAGCATGCCGTGGGGCAGTGCCTCGACGTCGTCGAGGATGGTGGCTCCTGTAGTGGTAAAGCCCGACATGGTCTCGAAGTAGGCATCGGTGACGCTGGTGATGCTGCCATGGATGAGGAAGGGGAACATGCCGAAGATGGAGAAGATGATCCATACTGCCGTCACCACGATATAGGCATCGTGACGACTCAGCGTGTTCTCCGCATGGCGCCCCATATAGAGGAAGAGGACGGCGCTGCCGAAGGTGATCAGCAGTGACATGGCGAAAGCCAGCGTATCATCTTCTTCAAAGCCAAAGGCCACCACCAGGCACAAGGCAATGAAGAATGCCTCGATAAACAGTAGCGAGCCGATGATCTTAGAGATGATACGGAAGTTTACCATATTGTGCTCATTTTAAAGAATTTCTCGATGTTGTTCAGTTTCTGTTCGTGACAGAACACCATCACCGAGTCGCCGGGCTCGATGCGGGAGTTACCATTCACGAGCATGCCCTGTCCTTTGCGCACCAGTCCGCCGATGGTCACGCCGAAGGGCAGTCCCAGGTCTTTCACGGGCTTCTTGGTCACCTTCGAGCCCTCAGCCACCGTGAACTCAGCCACTTCAGAGTCGACGAGCATCAGCGAGCGTAGATTGCTCACCTCGGCACCCAGCATCAGTTGGTAGATATGGCTGGCCGCCACCGTCTTCTTGTTGATGATGGTACCGATGTCGAGTCCTTCGGCCATGCTGACGTAGTCGAGGTTCTCCACCATGGCCACGGTCTTGCGCACCCCCAGTTTCTTGGCAGTCAGACAGGCCAGGATATTCGTTTCGGCATTGCCTGTGAGGGCCACGAAGGCCTGGGTGTTCTTGATGCCTTCTTCTTCGAGGAGTCCCAGGTCGCGGCCGTCGCCGTTGATGACCATCGCGTCGCTGTCGCCCAACAGTTCGTTGAGTTTCTCGCAACGGTCTGGGTCAGTCTCGATGATGCGGAAGTTCATATAGTCGGGTTTGGTGAGTGCCGCCCTGACGGCCGTCTTGCCACCACCCATGATGATGACGTTCTTCACGTCGGTATAATGCTCCTTGCCCACAATCTTGCGGATGTAGGGGATATACTCCTTGGTTGTCATGATGTAGACCAGGTCGTTGACGCGCAGTTCGTCGAGTCCACCGGGGATGATGGTGTCGTTGCCGCGCTTCACGGCTACTACGTGGTAAGGGTCGTCGGGACCGCTGAGTTCGCGTAGCGGACGGTTCAGTATCTCTGCCGTCTCCCTCAGTTTGATGCCGAGTAGCACGAGGGCTCCGTCGTGGACGTCCCATCGCTGTCGTACCCACGACAGCTTCAGGCCGTTGTTGATATCGATGGCTGCCAGTACCTCGGGGTACACCAGTGAGTCGATGCCGAGTTCCTGGAAGAATTTCTGGTTCTGTGGCTTCAGGTATTCATAGTTGTCGATGCGTGCCACCGTTTTCTTGGCCCCCAGGGCGTGGGCGATGATACATGCCGATATGTTCGTGCTCTCCTCGGTGGTCACTCCCACGAAGAGGTCGGCATGTGCCACGCCTGCATCCTTCAGGGCCTGGATGCTGGTAGGTGAGGCGTTGTAGGTCATCACGTCATAGTCTGCCAGACGGTTCAGACAGTTCTCTCTCTCATCGATAAGCACACAGTCCTCGTGTTCCCTTGAGAGTAGTTTCGACAGGTGAGTTCCTACGGCACCTGCACCGGCAATGACGATCTTCATGATTGTGAGATGTTTTGTATGGCTTTGGCGATGCCGTCGGCATCGATGCCCACGATGTGCTGCAGTTCGTCGACGGTGCCGTGCTCTACGAAGTTGGTGTCGGGCATACCCAGACGTATCACCTGTGGGTGGTAGCCGTGGTCGTTCATCCATTCCAGCACTGCCGAGCCGAGTCCTCCGTTCTTGACACCGTTTTCCACCGTGATGATACGGCTGAACTTACGGCCTACCTCATCGAGGATATCTTCGTCGATGGGCTTCAGGAAGCGCATGTCGTACATTGCACATTGGATATTGAGGGCAGAACATTTTCTGACGGCTTCAAGGGCATTGTTGCCGATGGGGCCGATGGATAGCACGGCCACGTCGCTGCCGTCGGCGAGCTTGCGGCCCGTGCCCACTTTGATTTCCTCCAGCGGACAGCGCCAGTCCTGCAGCACGCCGCCACCTCGTGGATAGCGTATCACGAATGGACCCTTGTCGGGCAACTGGGCGGTGTACATCATCCGTCTGAGTTCATGTTCGTCGAGGGGCGAGCAGATGGTCAGGTTGGGGATGGGGCGCAGTGCCGCCAGGTCGAAGGCACCATGGTGTGTGGGCCCGTCCTCGCCAACCAGTCCGGCACGGTCCAGACAGAACACCACGTTGAGCTTGAGCATTGCCACGTCGTGGATGATGTTGTCGTAGGCCCTTTGGGCAAAGGCACTGTAGATGTTGCAGAAAGGCAGTAGTCCGTCTTTGGCCATACCTCCCGAGAAGGTGACGGCATGTCCCTCGGCGATTCCCACGTCGAAGGTCCTCTCCGGCATCTTCTCCATCATGATGTTCATCGAGCAGCCCGTAGGCATGGCAGGGGTGACACCGACGATCTTGGGGTTCTGTTCGGCCAGTTCCAGCAGGGTGTGTCCGAACACGTTCTGGTATTTCTGTGGTTTGTTGGGGTCTCGGTCCACGATGCGCTCACCGGTGTCGGGATTGAACTTGCCCGGTGCATGCCAGGTGGTGACGTCCTTTTCTGCCGGAGCATAGCCGTGACCTTTCTGGGTGTGCAGGTGTAGCAGCTTCGGCCCTTTCATGTCCTTGATTTGTCGCAGGATGCGCACCAGCTCCTTCACGTTATGCCCGTCGAAGGGTCCGAAGTAGCGTATGTTCATACCCTCGAAGATGTTCTGCTGCTGCGATATGACGCTTTTCAGCGCGTTCGACAGTCGGATGATGCCTTTCTTGCGGTCTTCGTTGAGCACGCCCTTGCCGTAGAGCCACCGTGAGGCCTTGAAGCGCAGGGCGTTGTAGGTCTCGTTGGTGCTCAGGTTGAGCAGGTATTGTTTCATGCCGCCCACCGAACGGTCGATCGACATGTTGTTGTCGTTGAGGATAATCAGCAGGTCGTTGGGGCTCGACGATACATTGTTGAGGCCTTCGAAGGCCAGTCCTCCACTCATGGCGCCGTCGCCGATGACGGCCACCACCTTCCGCCCGCTGCCCTGGGCGTTTGCAGCCACAGCCATTCCCAGTGCTGCCGACACCGAGTTGGAGGCATGGCCACAGGCGAATGTGTCATATTCACTCTCCAGCGGTGACGGGAAGGGACGGATGCCGCCCAGCTTCCGGTTCGTACAGAACTGCTCCCGTCGCCCGGTGAGTATCTTGTGGCCGTAGGCCTGATGGCCCACGTCCCATACGATGCGGTCTTCGGGGGTGTTATAGACATAGTGAAGGGCAACGGTAATCTCGGCAACACCGAGACTCGACGCCAGATGACCGGGATTGACCGCTACCTCCTGGACAATGTCCTGTCGCAGTTCATCGCACACCTGGGGGAGCTGGTCTACCTGCAGTTTGCGTAGGTCTTCCGGGTATTGTATCTTGTTTAATAGTCTTAAATCCTTTTGTTCCACAGCATAAATGTTGTATAAACTCTGCAAAGATACGAATTATTTCACAATTCCCAATGACAATTCACAATAATTTATTATTTTCTGTGCAAAATGCAATGATAGCAGAATAAATTATCGTTAAATATTTGCAGTTTACATAAATTCTTCATATTTTTGCAGCATCAATGATTCACTGCTGCCTAAAATGATGAAGTACATCGCTTTGCCTGACCATAAGGTGTGCCGTAGCCTCTCGTTCTATCTGGCGATGGAGGAGTACGTGGCGCGCCATGTCGGTGAGCCCGACTGCTTCTTCATGTGGCAGGTGATGCCGAGTGTGATCTTCGGCAGGAATCAGGTGGCAGCTAACGAGGTGGACTTCGACTACTGCCAGGCGCACGGCATCCGTGTGTTCCGTCGGAAGAGTGGGGGAGGCTGTGTGTATGCCGACATGGACAATGTGATGCTCTCTTTCATCACTGCCGAGGAGAATGTGGGCCTTGCCTTCAACCGTTTCGTGAACATGGTGCTGCTTGTGCTCCGTAAGATGGGCATCGAGGCCACGGGTACCCGGCACAACGACGTGATGATTGGCGACCGTAAGGTGTGCGGCACCGCTTGCTATCATCTCAGCGGGCACAGCATCGTACACTCCACGATGCTCTATTCGACGAACATGGAGCACATGCTCCACGCCATCACGCCCCCGGCAGAGAAGCTTCAGAAACGGGGCATCGAGAGTGTCCGCCAACGTGTCACGCTGTTGAAAGACCACACCTCACTGGGCCTTGATGAGGTCAAGCGACTCATCCGCGACACCCTTTGCGATGGTGAGCGCGTGCTGACTCCCGACGAGGTGGCAGCCATCGAGCGCCTGGAACAGGACTACCTGGACAAGGATTTTATCAACCTATTACAATAATAATCTATGGCAATCAGACAAGAACTGGAAAAGAAAAGTAAGCGCACGTGCCTCTACGACAAGCACGTGTCGCTGGGAGCCACGATGGTGGAGTTCGGCGGCTTCGACATGCCCTTGCTCTATCAGAGTGGTGGTATCGCTCCGGAACATTTCGCCGTCCGTGAGCATGTCGGACTCTTCGATGTGTCACACATGGGTGAGGTCACGGTGCGCGGCAACGATGCAGAGCGCTACGTGCAGCACATCTTTACCAACGACATCGCCGATGCTCCCGTGGGCAAGATATTCTATGGCATGATGTGTTATGAAGATGGTGGTACCGTCGACGACCTGCTGGTATACAAATTGGGAGAGAACGATTTCTTCCTCGTCATCAATGCAGCCAATATCGACAAGGACTGGGCTTGGATGCAGGAGCATGCAGACGGCTTCGATATCGACCTGCAGAACCGTAGCGACTTCTATGGTCAGATAGCCCTCCAGGGCCCGGAGGCGGAACACGTGATGGAGACCGTCCTCGCCATCCCTTGCAGGGAGATGGTGTTCTACACTTGTGTTAGGTTAGGGGAGGTCATCGTCTCCCGCACCGGCTACACCGGTGAAGACGGCTTCGAGCTCTACGGCTCTCACGACTATATCCGCGACTGTTGGGACAAGCTCATTGCTGCTGGTGTACAGGCTTGCGGCCTCGGATGCCGCGACACGCTGCGCTTCGAGGTGGGACTGCCTCTCTATGGCGACGAACTGTCCCGGGAGATCACCCCCATCATGGCAGGACTGGGTATGTTCGTGAAGTTCGACAAGCCCGAATTCATCGGCAGGGAGGCCTTGCTGAAGCAAAAGACAGAAGGCCCGGCGAAGAGACTCGTGGGCATCGAACTCTCCGACAAGGCCATCCCCCGTCATGGCTATACGGTGCTTTCCAAGGAAGGCGACCCCATCGGCGAGGTCACTACGGGCTATCACACCCTCTCCACCGACAAGAGTGTCTGCATGGCCCTCGTCGACAGTCAGTATGCAGCCCTTGGCACGGAGGTGCAGATCCAGATCCGCAAGAAAGTGTTCCCGGGCGTTGTGGTGAAAAAGAGATTCTACGATAAACATTATAAGAAATAAATAGTAATTAGTATTATGGCAAAAGTGATGGAAGGACTCTACTACTCGGAGTCACACGAATATATCAGAGTAGAAGGTGAATATGGTTTCATCGGCATTACCGACTATGCCCAGCAGGCCCTGGGTGCTGTGGTCTATGTGGATATGCCCGAGGTCGACGATGAGATAGAGGCTGGTGAGGAGTTCGGCGCCGTGGAGAGCACGAAGGCTGCCTCAGAGCTGATGGCTCCCGTCAGCGGCACGGTGGTAGAGGTCAACGAGGCCCTCGAAGACCAGCCCGAACTGATCAACGAGGATGCCTATGCCAACTGGATCATCAAGGTCGAGCTCTCTGACAAGTCTGAGCTCGGCAACCTCATGGACGCCAAGGCCTATGAGGCATTCTGCGAGAAGTAATGTTCAATGTTCAATCTTCAATGTTCAATGGATTACAAGTATTTCCCGCATACCGAAGACGACCTGCAGGCGATGCTCGGCAAGGTGGGCGTAGAATCGCTCGACGACCTCTATGCCCAGATTCCCGAGAGCATCCGCTTCCAGGGCGACTACGACCTGCCGCTGTCGCAGAGCGAGCTCGAGATACGGCAGGCTTACGACCTCCTGGGGCGTGAGAACCGCCAGCTCGTCTGCTTTGCCGGTATGGGCGTCTACGACCATTACGCCCCGGCGGCGATTCCCAATCTCCTCTCGCGCTCCGAGTTCCTCACCTCCTATACCCCCTATCAGGCAGAGATATCCCAGGGCACGCTCCACTACATCTTCGAGTATCAGTCGATGATGGCCAGCCTGACGGGGATGGATGTGTCTAATGCCTCGATGTACGACGGTGCGACGGCTGCTGCCGAGGCCATGATGATGGCCGTAGCCGCTGGCAAGAAAGTCAGCAAGCTGCTCGTGGCTGGCACCATCAATCCCCTGAAGTATCAGGTGCTGAAGACCTACGCCCTCCATCATGGCATTGAGTTGGAGGTGCTCTCCATCATGAATGGTGTCACCAGCCTCGACGAAGTGAAGACCCGTCTTGCAGAGGGTGGCTATGCCGGCGTGCTGGTGCAGCAACCTAATGTCTATGGCATCGTCGAGGACTTCACAGGCTTCGCCGATGCCTGCCACGAGCAGAAGGCCCTCTTCATCGTCGACAGTGTCGCTGCCGATCTCGCCGTGCTGAAGACGCCGGGCGAGTGGGGAGCCGATATCGCCGTGGGCGATGGCCAGAGTCTTGGCATCCCGATGTCCTACGGCGGTCCTTACGTCGGCTATATGTGCTGCACGGAGAAACTGATCCGTAAGATGCCGGGCCGTATCGTGGGCATGACCCGTGACAGCCGCGGCCAGCGGGCCTTCGTGCTCACCCTCCAGGCCCGTGAACAGCACATCCGTCGTCAGAAGGCCACCTCTAATATATGTAGCAACCAGTCGCTGATGGCCCTCTGGGTCACGGTCTACATGTCGCTCATGGGGCCCCAGGGACTTCGTGAGGCCGCAGAGCTTTCCTATGCGGGTGCCCACTATCTCTGCGACGAACTGTTGAAGACCGGCCACTTCCGTCTTTGTTACGACAAGCCCTTCTTCAATGAGTTCTATGTCACCTACGACGGCGATGCCGATGCGCTCTACAAGCGTTTCATCGATGCGGGCTTCCTCGGAGGCATCCGCTTCGAACAGGGATTCCTCTTTGCCGTCACCGAGAAGCGTACGAAGGAAGAAATTGACAAACTCGTAAAGATAGTAGCCTTATGAACAACCGACTATACGGAAACCTGATTTTCGAACTCTCCCGTGAGGGGCGCCGAGGCTACAGCCTGCCCCGCAACAACTTCGGCGACTACCAGATACCCGACGACATCCGCCGGAAGGAGGAGGCTGCGCTCCCCGAATGCGACGAGCTGACGGTGGTGCGCCACTACACCAATCTGTCGAACAACAACTTCGGCGTCGATACGGGATTCTATCCCCTCGGCTCCTGCACGATGAAGTATAACCCCAAGATCAATGAGGAGATAGCAGCCCTGCCCGCCTTCCAGAACCTGCACCCCCTGCAGCCAGAGAAGACCGTGCTGGGAGCCAAGGCCCTCATCATCATGCTCGACAAGGCCTTGTGCGCACTCACCGGCCTGGCCCACTTCACCTTTAAGCCATACGCCGGTGCCCACGGAGAACTGACGGGACTGATGACCATCGACAACTACCACCGTTCGCGTGGCGACCTCCAGCGCAAGAAGGTCATCGTGCCCGACTCGGCCCACGGCACCAATCCCGCTTCAGCCGCTGTCTGCGGCTTCGAGATTGTCGAGGTGAAGTCTGATTCCAATGGCCTCGTCGATCTCGTCGACCTGAAAAGGCTGGTGGAGCAGGAGGGGCCCACTATCGCCGCGATGATGATGACCAATCCCAATACCCTCGGCCTCTTCGAGGTGCATATCCCGGAGATAGCGAAGCTCATCCACGACTGTGGTGGCCTGATGTACTACGATGGTGCCAACCTCAACCCCATGCTCGGGGCCTGTCGTCCCGGCGACATGGGTTTCGACGTGATGCACATCAATCTGCACAAGACCTTCTCCACCC